>JAEYNQ010000190.1 GCA_023412455.1 Bacillota bacterium | reverse complement strand
ATTCGGATATCTTGGGATCAAAGTTTATTTGCAACTCCCCCAAGCTTTTCGCAGCTTATCACGTCCTTCATCGGCTCTCGGTGCCAAGGCATCCACTCTACGCTCTTAGTAGCTTGACCTATTTAGAAGTCAGTTAGTGAAATGAGTGCTCTTCTCATTGAACTTACTGCTTCTCACCCCCTTGCGGGGTTTATTGAAGTAGCAAGGAGCTTAAGAGAACAACTCTTTCCTGCCTTCCGGTTTTGTCATTTGTGCCTTGTTTAAGTTGTTCAAGTTAACTTTAAGTTAGCTTCAACACTTTACAAAGAATATTGTTTATACTCTTTCGAGTATTATCGGTTAAATTGTAGATTTTAAACCAACAGAATCATCTGTTTGTTACCCTCACAACTTATCGTTATCATTAGGCGCTAAAATTTCTTTTAGCTTGCTCGTTAAACGAGCATTTGAAGTTTAAATCTAAATTTTGATTGTGTTTAGTTTTCAAAGTACAAATGTCGTCTTATCATTACTGATTGCTGTCGACCTCATTTATATTACAGCATAATGTTACATACGTCAACAACTTTTTTTAACTTTTTTAGTACCCTTTAAAAGATTGTTTATTCCTATCCTCTTTAAATTTTCTAAATATTATATTTTTATTATTTATACAACTATTAATATATGTTATACTATTTACAAAATCAGAGAAAGGAGTTCGTTATGTCTACAGAGTCTATTCAGTTACAAGAATTTCAAGATTTCATAGATGCCACACTTATTCGTAACAAAAGTGTTCTTGATCAAACAACCAAATTACAAGACGCTTGTACTCATCTTTGTCGTACTATCTCTAAATCTGCTACGACCTGTGGTTGTATTACTATTGATGTCCATAAGCAACCTTATAACTTGCCAGAAGCCACTTCCTTAGAAGCTCTAAAAACAGAAATGAGTACCCACGTCAATGGCAAACTTTGCGAGGATTGTCAGGATGCACTAGAAAAAGAATGTGGACGTATCCTTTTTTATTTAGGTGCTATTGCTAATACCTTTAATATTTCTCTAGAGAGTGTCATGGAAAAAGAGAAATATCGTACAGAAATGTTAGGCAAGTATTCATTGAAATAATATCTTCACAGCTCTTTTACTGATTTATCTAGTAAGAGAGCTATGTTTTTATAAATATGCTATAATACTAGAAATAACGAATATAGGTAGATTGAACGAAGGAGGACTTCATGAATTTAAGACCTAGAGCTGCTGCTATTATTATAAATGCTCAAAATGAGTTATTAGTACTTAAACAAAGACATCCTACAACCGGCTTTGAATGGTGGACACTACCTGGTGGCGGTATGGAGCCTGAAGAAAGCGTCATTGATACTATTGTCCGCGAAGTGGAAGAAGAATGTAATGTGCATTGTCGTCCTCTTCAACTTCTTTATGTCAGCGAATATGTAGACTATACCATTAACACTCACCACCTCGGTATGTTTTTTCTAACTTCTATTGATAATCCCGAAGCTTTAAAGGTTGGCATTGATCCTGAGGTAGATGAGCAATATATCCAAGAATGTCGTTATATCTCTGAAAGTGAACTTAAAGCTTCTGGCATTCCTATTTTCCCGCCTGTTTTTAAAGAACAGTTTTGGCGAGATTTGGAAAATAACTTTTTTAACCATGAAGTTTATCAACGAGGTCAAATTTCTCACCCTACTAATTAAATCTTATATTTTTCCCTTTATACCATAAGAAGCCATCCAAAACCTACAGGGTTTTGAACGGCTTCTTTTTTTATTAAAAACCTAATGGAATGCCCAGTGTGAAAAATCCAATGAGTACCACTGACCAAATGACTAAAAAGGATAGAGAGTAGGGGAACATGAGAGCAATAAGATCTCCTACAGAATACTCAGGTTTATACTTTCTCATATATACAAGAATAAGTCCTGCATAAGACATAAGTGGTGTAATAATATTGGTTGATGAATCTGCTACACGGTAAGCAGCTGCCACTAAGTCTGGTGTCATTGCAGAGTTGACTTGGTAAAGCATTGGAATGAAAATAGGACCAAGAAGCATCCATTTAGAAGTCATTCCTCCTACAAATAAATTAATAACTGCAGTTGTAAGAATAAAGCCTATAATAAGCAGAATAGGATATTCCGCAAGCCCCATTTTTTCAAGTCCTGTTGCACCTAAGTAAGTAATATAGGTACCTAACTGGGATTCACTTAGAAGGGCTAAAAAGTTATAAGAGAAGAAGGTTAGGGTAAGAATATAGCCTGTAGAACTCATAGACGCTGACATAGCTTTTACAACATCTATGGATTTCTTAAATATCCCTACTCGCATACCATAGAATAAACCAGACATAAAGAAAAGGAAAGTAATAATAAGAATAATGTTATCCAATAATGGCATAACCTTCTCTACTACGCCATCCACCTCAGTTGTGTATGAGGCTAAAGGTCCCATTCCTAGAAGAATAACTATAACCAAACCAATAACTAAACCTATTCCAGCCCATAGAAGTGCCTTGTCCTCTTCTGGCTTAACCGTAAAATCGTCCAAATGCATATCTTCTGGAATAATATACTCTTGTTTTTCTAATTTAGGTTTAATATATTTCATCGTAATAATGCCACCTACTATTGTAAGAATAATAGTGGATAGTGCAATAAAGTAATAATGCATGGTAGCTGGCGTAATAGGATTACCAGCGACTGTTAAAAAAGGGATCCCTTGTGATTCAGCAAAAATCTTAGCATTTGAACCTAATATAATATCACTAGGTGTGGCTGGAATAAGATTGGCACTAAAACCAGCTGATACCCCTGCAAAAGCTGCGGCCATACCAATATGTGGATTCTTTTTAAGTCCTGCATATAAAAGCCCTGCTAAAGGAACCAGTACCACATAACCTGCATCTGTTGCAATACTACTCATAATTCCTAAGAATACAAGGACAAAAGGTAAAAATTTATCAGACACCTTCATTCCTACCTTCTTGATTAAAGTAGAAAGAAGTCCAGATTGTTCTGCCAAACCTACTCCTAACATAACAACCAGAATAGTTCCTAGTACCCCTCCACCGTAAGCCAGCCAGTTTTTAAGAAGTGCATTGTTAAAAATCCATTGGATATTTTCTCTAGTAAACATATTTTTAATTTCATAAGTAACCGTTCCACCATCTTTTCCCACTGTACTAAAGTTTATTCCACCTAGGAAAAGAGTAAGAAGCATGGTTATTGCATATAAGCTTATGAAAATAATAACTGGATCAGGTATTTTTTTACCAACTTTTTCAATAAGCGATTGCTTATTCGTCTTTTTCTTTTTCATACTATCCTCCTGTCTCATCTGTGCTGCAAATTAATTATGTTAACTCATGTTTTTATAGTATAACAGTATTTTGATGGTTTTACAATGGTATCTTGCAATTAATTTATGTAAACAAATGGTTATTTTTTATTTCCCTCGCAAAAATGCCTTTCTACTCTTCATCAGTAGAAAGGCATTAAATCAATCTTGCACGCTTCATTCAATTATTAGATAAATCAAACAAGTTAAAAAGGAAGGTCTTTACGCTCTTCAAATACACTCCAAATCACTTCACTTAATGTATTTTTCTCAACAACCTTTAGATTACTAAAAGTCATAGGTCGCTGCAAAGCTTTTCGAGCGACATAGACTGTTTTATAACCCATCCGATCGGCTTCTTTAAGTCTTGCCTCTAACGTAGGTACCCTCTTTAATTCTCCTGTTAACCCTAAATCAGCTATAAATAATGTATTATTAGGAATTCCTTTTCCCTTTTCGGAAGATACAACACTCATGGCTACAGCTAAATTGGCTGCCTGCTCCTTTAACTTGAGTCCTCCTGTTGTTTTTACAACTACGTTTTTATCATAAAGCTGAATCTTCCCACGTTGCTCCAATATAGAAATAAGCGTATTTAATTGCTCCCTTTTAATATTCTCACTAATTCTAGCTGGGTAGGGTGTAAAAGAGGTACTTACCAAACTTTCAATCTCAACAATGATAGGTCTTGTCCCTTCTTTTACAACGGTTAAAGCACATCCTGAAATTTGCTCATTAGCCTCCCTTTGAGTCATAAAGTACTCCGAGGGATTTTCTATAGGTTCCATCCCTTGTTCCGTCATAGCAAAAAAGGCCGCCTCCCCTGTAGACCCAAACCGATTTTTTGAAGCAATGACTCCTCTTAGCTCCTCACTACTCTCTCCCTCTATAATAAGTACAGCATCTACTAGATGCTCCAGTGCTCTAACACCAGCTATCTCATCATCCTTCGTCATCTGTCCCACAATAATAATGGCTCTTGGTTTTGTCCCACTCTTAGCAACCTGCAAAAGTGCATTGGCACATTCCATAGTTTGAACAGGGCTTCCTGGACGTGAGGGGTACTCCTCCATAATAAAGGTTTGAATACTATCAATGATAATAAGATCTGCATCTACTTCTTGTATCGTTGCTAATACATTATTCATACTTACATCTGAATGAATCCAAATATTGGGGCTGATTTCATCAAAAATACGCTCTGCCCTATTTTTAATTTGACTCTCGCTCTCTTCTCCTGAGGCATAGAGAACATTTAAACCTTTTTGGGCCACATCTTGAGCAACCTGCAAAAGCAGAGTAGACTTTCCAGCTCCCGGTCTAGCAGTGATAATCGTAAGAGAGTCCTTTACAATTCCTCCACCCATAACACGGTTAAACTCACTAATTCCCGTTATAATCCGTTCTGAACTACTACCTGTTACATCCACTAAACGTTTAGAGAAACCATTTCCCTTTATTTTTGCTACGCCTCCACTTTTCTTAGAGGAACTTGGTTCTTGTTCTATAATCGTATTCCATTCTTTACATGCATCACATTTGCCCTGCCATTTGGAGTAGACTTGGCCACATTCTTTACATACATAACTGTTTTTTATCTTCATGCTTCTCATCCTCTACTACTTTTAAAAATTTTATCTCTATTTGTTAATGCCTCTTATTTCGTATTCTACTATTCTCTATTATAGACAAAATCAATAAGAACTGATACACCTTCTTTATGAAACGATGAGAACAAAAAAGCTGATTAAAGAACCTTTCGCTCTCTAACCAGCTATTTATTACTTACAGTCTTTTAAGTACAACACTTTGCGCTTCATTTGCACAATCCACAGAAAAATTCACTTTTCCTGCCACGCTCGTTTTAACATTACCTACTACCATATCATTAATAACTAATTTATATTCTGTATTGGAGTCTAGCTCTAAAGTAATTTGCGAATTCCCATTCCCCTCTACCAAAAAGCGTATTTCTTTATCAGTTATCTTTAAATGATGCACAGCTGTACCTGGCATTGATTCATAAACAAGTTCTCCATCCCTTTTAAGCTTAGTTATCTCATGAAAAGTTTTAGCCTTATAAAGTCTGCCTTCCACTTCAAAATCTAATACCTTTGTTTTTTCTGGAAGCTCATAGTTTCCAAAACTAAGTGTACCATCTTGCTCTACCCGAATAATTTCGCTTACAACAGCCATTGCTAAATCCTCCAATATCTATCTCTTTATCACTTTTTATAACTTTAACTCTTTATAATTATACATGAAAGGCTATAAAAAGTATATGCTTATTATTTAATAATTTCCTTCCTCGATTTGTAGTAGTTATTTTATAGGTTACTCTTTTATTGTTTAGTAAATATAAAGTTTTCTCCTTCTAAGCTCACTTTTATACAATCGCCTTCTTTTATCTTGCCCTCCAACATCTCATCTGAAAGTTTATCCTCTATATAATTTTGAATAGTTCGACGTAGAGGTCGGGCACCATAAGCCTTGTCATACCCTTTCTTAGCTAAAAAGGCAAGAGATTCTTCTGTAAATTGTAGCTCAATACCTACATTTTTGCTAATACGTTTCAATAGATTTTTAAGCATAACATCTGCTATATCCTGAATATTTTCTATTGTTAAGGGATGGAATACCAATAGTTCATCAATACGATTTAAAAATTCAGGTCTGAAGAGACGCTTAACTTCTTCCATAACATTTTTCTTCATATCTTGATAAGATTTCTCTGCATCTTCATTGGATATAAAGCCCAGCTTCTTGGGTTCAATAATATTACGTGCCCCTATATTAGAGGTCATAATGATAATGGTATTCTTGAAGTTAATTTTTCGCCCTCTTGAGTCTGTAATATGCCCATCATCCATTATCTGCAATAAAATATTAAACACATCGGAGTGAGCCTTTTCAATCTCATCAAAAAGAACAACGGAATAAGGCTTTTTTCGTATCTTTTCTGTTAACTGTCCACCTTCTTCATAGCCTACATACCCTGGTGGGGAGCCAATCAATTTAGATACCGTATGCTTCTCCATATATTCAGACATATCAATACGAATCATGGCATTTTCATTTCCAAACATGGCCTCTGCTAGTGTTTTGGTTAACTCTGTTTTTCCTACACCTGTAGGTCCTAGGAATAAAAAGGAGCCGATTGGGCGATTAGGATCTTTTAAACCTACGCGTCCTCTGCGCACTGCTTTTGAAACCGCCTTAATGGCTTCATCTTGTCCAATAACACGCTCATGGAGAATTTTTTCTAGGTTTTGAAGACGTTCATATTCTTCTTCTGTCAAACGCTTAACTGGAATATGTGTCCATGTACTAACAACATCTGCAATTTCTTCTTCAGATACAATCTGGCTACTCTTTGTATGCTTCGTTTCCCATTGCATTTTTGCATTAGCTATTTTTTCTTTAATCTGATTTTCCTTTTGCTTAATTTGCCCTGCCTTTTCATATTCTTCACTAATAATGGCTTCTTCCTTCTCTTGACTTAGCTTGAGAAGTTGGGATTCCAACTCTTTTACATCGGCAGGTGACGTATAGGCCCTTAACCTTACCTTAGAAGCTGCTTCATCCAAAAGATCAATAGCCTTATCTGGCAGATAACGGTCAGTAATATAGCGACTTGAAAGTTTAACAGCTGCCTCAAGTGCATTTTCTGTAATCTGAACTTGATGATGCACCTCATATTTATCTTTAATTCCTTTTAAAATAGCTAGTGTTTCTTCTTCTGAGGGCTCCTCTACCTGTACAGGTTGAAAACGTCTTTCCAATGCCGCATCCTTTTCAATATGCTTTCTATATTCATCTAAGGTAGTGGCGCCTACTAATTGAATCTCTCCTCTTGCTAAAGATGGCTTTAAAATATTAGAGGCATCCATGGCTCCTTCAGCTGCTCCAGCCCCAATAATTGTATGCAATTCATCAATAAAAAGAATGACATCTTTAGCAAGGCGTACTTCTTCTAATACTTTGTTGATACGTTCCTCAAATTCACCTCTGTATTTTGTCCCCGAAATCATCATGGATAAATCTAAGGAAACCACACGCCTATCCTTTAAAAGCTCAGGTATATTCCCTGCTACAATCTTTTGAGCAAGACCTTCTACCACAGCAGTCTTTCCTACACCTGGTTCTCCCACTAAACAAGGGTTGTTCTTTGTGCGACGTGATAAAATTTGAATCACACGCTCGATTTCCAACTCTCTTCCAATAATAGGGTCAAATTTCTCTTCTCTTGCCAGTTGTGTTAAATCTCTACTGTATTTATCTAATGTAGGGGTATTGGATTTGAGTGTCCCACCCTCCTTCTTGGTGCTAGCAAAACTTGCCTCTGGTCTCTGGCTATTTCCCATAAGCATTTCAACTAAACTATTTAAGAGTTTCGTAGTATTGATCCCTAAAGACTCTAATAGTTTAACGGCTACACATGTTTTTTCTTTTAAAATGCAAATAAGTAAATGTTCTGTTCCAATGGCAACTGTTCCTAATTGACGAGCTAGTTGCGCACTTGTCTCAAAAATTCGCTTAACACGAGGGGTGAAATCTCTCCCTCGTAGTATGGTTACTCCTCCTGTCCCAATAACGTCTCTTATGCGTTCTAACAGGTCTTCTTCTGTTAATCCACAATCTTCAATAGCTTTTTGAGACACAGAATCATCCGCATGAATCAAACCTACTAGTAAATGTTCTGTTCCTAGATAGCTATGACCAAACTCTGTCATAATGCGCTCTGCATATTCAACAGCTACTTGTGCTTGTTTTGTAAACCTAATTTCCATCTATTGTCCATCTCCTTTAGGTACTTCTTGGTTTAAAACTTGTGACCACAGTAAATACAATAGGTTGCATCGACATGATTTCCTGTATTACAGTTTTCACATATTTTCATAACCTCATAACCATCTTCTCCCTTTTCAGGCTTTTTAGCTTCTGCCATATTCTCGTTCCATGTTGTCCGAACGTCCTTTTTATAGCTATCGAAGCTATCTTTTTGAGTGTTCACTATATTATCAATATCTTGCTCTTTTTTATTAATGTCATTAAGAAGGGTAGTGATTTGATTATAAATAACTGTCTGGGCCTCATTCTCCTCATTATTTATATAGGCTGTATATTGGGCCTCTCCTAACTTTTGATAAAGTTTTTTAAGTTCAGTCTTAAGACTCATAAGTTCAGTACGATAAACTGTTTGATCAAAAGATTTTTGAGTCTGTGCCCCCATTTCTTTAACCGTTGTTGTGATACTTTCTCCGATTTTAGTAAATAGATCCTTCATTTACCCTCACTCCTTATCTTTTCACCTTTTTTTCTCTATTATAGTCAAATTACCGTCCTATTTCTAGTAGCTACCCATCCTACTTTTAAATAATCAAAGTAAGCAGAGGAATAGATAGACAACTAAACAAGGTAGAAATAAAAATAAGCTGTGAGGCTAGTGTCGCATCACTTCCATACTCCTTGGCCATAAGCCCTGCATTGGCAGCTACCGGCATCCCAGCAATAATAACAGGGACATATAGCAAAAAAGGATCCTCTACCTTTAATAGATATTTGATTAAGACCCATGTTAATAATGGCAAAATAATTAGACGTACACTAGCTAGTACATATGTCTTTTTATTATTGAGCATTTCTAAAAAGGGAAGTTCACTCAGTAGTGCCCCTATAACCATCATGGAAAGTGGCGTACAAAGTCCACCCACCTTATCTATAGCCCCTGATAGAAACTGAGGCAGCGATAAATTGAGCATAAATAGCACCATCCCTAAAACACTTGCTACCGTTCCTGGATTAATAAGTGCTTTTAATTTAAAAGACGGTCTACCTTCTAAATGGCTACTTAATAACTTTATACCTAAAGTATAGACCAAAACATTAAAAATTATATTATGTACCACCACATAAAAAATAACTTCTGTTCCATAAATGGCTTGTAAAACAGGAATTCCCATAAATCCACAATTTGAAAAGGTTATCGCATAACTATAAATTCCTTTTACAGCTTTATCCTTCCCCAATAAATGAGCCATTATGACGCCTACTATTCCAGCTAAACTATAACTTAAGGTAGCTATACCTAATAATAAAAAAGCGCGCTGTAGTTTCTCTGGAGTTGCTGGAATAAGCATGCCAGAAATAATGAGGGCTGGCATACATACCTTAACAACAAAACTAGAAAACACCTGTGTCCCTTCTTTTGTAATAATCTGAAGCTTTCCTAATACATATCCCAGAATAAGTAATAAAAATAAAATCCCTAGCTGTGTATAAACTCCTTGTAATTCCATGAAACTCCTCCTTCCCTTTTTTATGCATTTTTCTATTCTATCATACTTCATTTTCCTTTTAAACTCATAATAATTATATTCATATACAATCTTTTATCAAGGGGCAAAAAAATAGAGGCCAATTACAGCCTCTTTATACATTTTATGTATTTATTGCAAAACTAATTTTGATACCCCTATCTACTTGAACCATAAGCTCATCATCTAAATGGCAGATTTTTTCTTTTAGTCTTCTTTTATCAATCGTCCGAATTTGCTCAAGGAGGATAACAGAATTTTTCACAAGTTCATACTCTGCTGCATCAATCTCCACATGAGTAGGAAGCTTTGCTTTATTAATCTTGGAAGTTATAGCCGCACAGATTACTGTAGGACTAAATTTGTTGCCAACATCATTTTGTACTACAAGAACGGGGCGAATACCACCTTGTTCTGAACCAATTACTGGGCTTAAATCTGCATAAAATATATCTCCGCGTTTTACTTGCACCTTTACTCACACTCCGCTATACGATCGTAATAAGACTCGACCTCTCTTTCTACTTCAAAATAAAGCTTTGAAAGTGATAAGTTGATATCTGCCATCTCTTGATATCCTTTTTTCATCGTATGGATTTTAATTTTGCTAGGGTCACCTTTGGGTGTCTCTAAGCCGTTGGCCTTTGTATTACCTCTTGACTCAGGCATTGCAAATCACTCCCAGTTAACATCGTGATTTACTCCTACTCTAGCTATTATTATATTTGCCATTTTTTCATAACTCTATACGATGTTATTAAATTTTTTCAACCTTTTAAACATACAATCGCGGAACACGCTTTCCTATCATACACATTACTTCATAATTTATAGTTCCTAAGGCATCGGCTAACTCTTCAATAGGAATAGCTTGATCCCCTTGTTTACCGAAGATAACCACTTCATCCTCTACCTTTACACCTTTTATCCCTGTTACATCTACCATAAACTGATCCATACAAATACTCCCAATAACTGGAGCATATTGGCCATGGATTAAGACTCTTCCCTTACCTGCTAATCGCCTAGAATAGCCATCTGCATAGCCAATAGGAATGGTGGCAATCTTAGTTTTTTCTTTTGTATAAAACTTTCTACCATAGCCTACGTAGTGCCCTTCAGGTAATTCCTTAACATGTACTACTTGGGTTTTAAGTGTCATAGCTGGCTGTAAATCAAGTACTTTATTTTGTAAATAGCCAGAAGGGTAATAGCCATAAAGAATGATCCCTGGCCTTACCACATTTAGATGGGTATAGGCATGGCACATAATTGCACCACTATTGGCAGCATGCATAATAGGCAAATGAATGCCCACTTCATCTAACTCCTTTAAAAAACCTTCAAAAATACTCCATTGATCTTTCGTATAAGTAGGGTCTTCTTCATCAGCAGTGGAAAAATGGGTATAGATTCCCTCCATATTGATATGGGTAAGCTCTGCCATTTTTTTTATTTCTTCAATGCTCTGTGATGAAGACATGAAGCCAATTCTCCCCATACCCGTATCCACTTTTAAATGAATATTCACTGTTTTATTTAGCTTTTTAGCTTCTTCTGAGATATATTTAGCCATTTCATAAGAAAAAACTGTCTGGGTCAAATCATTCTCAATCAACGTTTTAATATCAGCCTTAGGCGTATAGCCTAAAATGAGAATAGGCGAAACGATCCCTTCTTTTCTAAGCTCTTCTCCTTCTTTTGCAATGGCTACTGCAAAACGATTGACTCCTTGTTCTTGAAGAATCTTAGCTACTTCAATAGCGCCATGTCCATAGCCATCTGCCTTTATAATACCCATCATCTCTGTATGCTTAGGGATAATGCTTCTAATTTGCTTATAATTATGTTTGATAGCATCTACACTAATTTCCGCAACAACACGTGGTCTAAGAGAACTCATTTATACCTCCCTGAGATATTCTATCAAATATCCCACTTTATCTCTGAATTATACTTAAAATCTTTATACTCAATTTGTATGGTTTTATTTCCCTCGCTGTCTAATATTTCCATCATTAACGGGTTAAAATGTTCTTGTTCAAAGTAAACTCTCTGCTTAGCTAGGTACTTAAAACTCCCGGGTATCCCAACTTCTATTACAAATACTTCTTGATCATCTAGCATCCTCTTGGAAGTAAGTAGATCTTTATTCTCTCTATAGCGTTCTATAAATGATGAGAGCATCGTTTCATTACGGGCGTGACTTGCTTCAGCTAGAGTTTCCTTCTGACTCTTAGGATTATACTCCCTTATTTTTTCTCCGTCAAAGTAAAGAATATAGTCTTTTAAATGAGGGGGAGTTTTAATAGTTAACTGATATTTTCCACCTATTTCTACCTTCTGCTCCATCTCTAAGCTATTTTCTTGTCCTTCTGCTAAAAAAGTTATGGTAGCATAAGCCTCATAACTTTTTATATTATTTAAAGCTTCTGGCAGACTGGCCTCTTTTATTTTTCCAATGCATCCAACAAAACTAAAGGTTGTCATAAGTATAAGTAGTCCTGTTACAACCTTCTGTACCTTAAACATGTTACCTCCTTAATTGATTAATCAGCAAGGGAAGTAAATCACTTCTACCTATAATACCTACTATTCTTCTCTTTTTATCTACAACGGGTATACGATTGATTCGCCTATTCACCATGATACAAACAATTTCTTCAATAGAGCTTCCTACTCCTACAGTATACACAGGCGAGGACATAATATCTTTTGCAGATAGCTTTTGAACAGGTTCCATTTTTAATTGCTGCAACTTCCCATCTATAGATAATATACTCTGTATATACTCAATATATGAAGGAATATTCCATACTTTTCTGTTTGTTATTAAATCCTTTTCTGTTAATATTCCCACAATCTCTTGCTTTTCATTAACAACAGGTACTCCGCTAATATTATTTTCCAACAAAACAGTTAAGACGTCTATTAGGGACTCATCTTGCCCAACTGAAATAACCTCTCTTTTCATAATATCAACAGCACGCATACCCCTATCCCCCCTAAATTAACTTAATGCCCAATAAGTTCTTTAAAAGCCTTCTGTATCCCTTCAAATAAATCTGTTGGCAAAAAAGTATACTCCGTCTTCTCCTTCTTAAGCAAATCCCCTCCTCTACTATGAAGATACACACCTAACTGTGCACTTACTACAGGTAAAAGTCCTTGCGCCATTAATCCTGCTATAACACCTGCAAGGACATCCCCTGAACCACCTTTTGCCATGCCACTGTTTCCTCTTGTATTAATATATACAGTCCCTTGTGGTTCTACTACTAATGTTCTTTCTGTCTTTAGTACGACTACCACTTGATACTTCATGGCAAAATCACGTGCAACCTTTATAGGATTCTCTAATATAGCTTCTATACTTAATCCTGTTAGAGCTGCCATCTCCCCTGGGTGAGGTGTCAAAATAACAGGGCTCTTTCTTTCCTTAAGCCTTTCAAGCATTTCCCTCAGAACCACAAGCCCATCTGCATCGATTAGGCAAGGCTTGTCGCTAGTCACTACTTGCAATACTAACTTTTTGGCTGCTTCTGTCCGTCCTAGGCCTGGTCCAATAAGCACAATGTCTTTTGAAAGGATTAATTCACTCACCTTCAGCACGGCTTCCTGGTCAAAATGTCCTTCCCGATCTTTTAACGGAAGTGTCATAACCTCTATCAACTGACTGGCAACAATGGCGTGAATACACTGTGGAACTGCTGCTGTTACTAAACCAGCCCCCACTTTAAGAGCCGCTGAACTGGCTAGTATAATGGCTCCTGACATACCCATTTGCCCTCCAATTGTTAACACCTTCCCATAGGTGCCTTTATTACTTCTCGTATAACGCATCGGTAGGCAATTCGTCATCTCCTCTTTATTGATGTCCCAATAAATAGAAGATGTTTCTTCTACCAATTGTTGAGGCATGCCAATATCTACTATTCTTACTTCTCCTGTATAATCAATAGCTGGATAGAGATAAAGACCCAGTTTAGGTGCTACAAAGGTATGCGTTTCATTAGCCTTGACAGCCCTCCCCAATACCTTTCCTGTTTCAGCATCAATACCTGAAGGACAATCCACACTTATAACATATGTTAAACTCCTATTTATCTTTTCAATAATCTCTTTATATTTACCTTCTATCTTTCTGGAAAGTCCTGTACCAAACAAGGCATCTACAATAAGGTCTGCCTCTTTTAATCTCTCTTCTATTAATGACTCTTGCATTTCATCCATTTGTAACAATTCAACATGAAGTGCCTTAAGAATGTTATAATAAGTCTTTCCATCTTCTGATAATTTTTCAGGAGAGGCAGCTAAAAATACACTCCATTTTCTATCCAATCCAGTGAGTAGTCTTGCTAAGGCAAGTCCATCTCCCCCATTATTTCCTGGTCCACAGACAATCACAATATTCTTTGCAAAAGTAAGCTCTTTTATCCTTTCAGCTAAACTTAGGGCAGCATGTTCCATCAGCAAAATACTTGGAATGCCATACTCACTTACTGCCTTCTCATCTAATTTCCTAAGTTGTTCAGGAACTAATATTTTCATTACACTCACTTCTTTCTATGAGAGCATAGGCAACAGCATACTCCTTACAATGAGAAATACTTACTTGAATGTCCCTAGCTCCTATCTGAGTTAATAATTCCTTGGCATTGTTATAAACAGTCACTACTGGTTTACCTAAGGCATCTGGTAAAATCTCAATATCAATAAGGGAAAAGGATCGAAAACCTGTTCCAAAAGCTTTGCTAATGGCCTCCTTAGCCGCAAAAATTCCTGCTATTGTTTCTGCCTTATAGTGCTTTTTAAAAAAGTAAGCTTGCTCTTTTTGTGTAAAAGCTTTATTTAAAAAACTTGTAGTCCCCTGAGCTACCTTCTGTATACGTGCTATTTCTATAATATCTGTACCAATTCCTATAATCATTTCTGTTTATCCCACAATTCCTTATCTATCACTTCTATTTGTTGTTGTCCTATAACATGATGTAAATACTGATAAATGCCTTTTAAAATATGCTCATTCTTTTTCTTTTCACTGGTCTTTTCAACTACTTTTTGTCTTAGGGCATCAATTTCTTTCTCTAACTGTTGGACATTATCTTTACAAGTCGTAATATACCCATACCCTACTGCTACAATCTCTTCAATAATCTCCCTATTGACTTCCTCTATCTCTTCTTCTATCGTGTCGAGACGTTTTTCAATATCTTCTAGTTTTTGATTAGCGCCTAGTGTACTTTCATGAAGTTTATTCAGCCTGGATATTTTGCTTATATCATCTTCAGTATGTAAAGCACCACTTAACTCTAGGATTTCTTTTAAAAATCCTTGCTTTACAAGATTATAGTCTTTAAAGTCATTATTTAGCTTTCCCTGCTCTTTTAATAGATCATGTAGCTTTCTTTCATTTTTTGCAATCAGCTCACTCACAATTTGCTTCCTAATAGAATGCCATAAGGGGTCCAACAAAACAATTGGCAATTTTTTTGTACGGATTAGCTCCTTAATATAGACCTTTTTTGCATCAATTTCCTCATTTGAAAGAGTAACTTCTTGTTCAAGATTATCTTCTAATACAATACTTCGCTGCTTTTTAAAAAAATCAAACATAGCTTCCCCGTCCTTTATAACCCTTCTTTTTTTCATTATAACTTATTCACAGCAAAAATCCTATGTCCTTACATAAAAAAATGTCCATCTCCTTGTAAACATTATCCAAAAAGAGATGCACATTTTATTCGTTTTTATCTTATTTCGTTAATGGGATAAACCCTCCCCTTCATTAATGGTATAAGCTAGTGTCATTAAACTATGAGAAAGATGTACATTTTCAACTTGTACGTTATTAGGCAAAAACAAATCAACAGGTGAAAAATTCCAAAGCCCTTTGATTCCCCAACTTGCTAAGCTTTCTGCAATCCCCTTAACCCTTGTCTTCGGTACAGTCAGTATGGCAATGTCGATTTTATTTTCTTTTACAAATTGCTCCATCTGATCAATATCCTTAACTTCTATGCCCCGAATGCTCATTCCAACAAGTCTTGGATTCACATCAAATAATCCCACTAAGTGGAATCCCCTTTTTTCAAAAGAACCGTAGTTTGCAAGAGCTTGTCCCAAATTACCTACCCCAACGATAATCATCTTATAATTTTTATCAAGCCCCAATATCCTTGCAATTTCCGAATGAAGATGCTCTACATTATAGCCATACCCCTGTTGACCAAATCCACCAAAATTATTAAGATCTTGACGAATTTGTGATGCTGTTACATTCATCCTTTCACTCAATTCTCTCGAAGAAATTTTATCTACTCCCTTTTCTAACAACTCCCCTAGATATCTATAATAACGGGGTAGTCTTCTTATTACTGCCATAGATATTCTTCTTTCCTCCGTCACCTTCTCATCTCCTTAACTCATTCTATTCTATTAGTATAGCATTATAGTTTTTTTATTGTCAATCTGTGACAATAGAGGTATTCCTTTTATTTTGTCTTATTTTTTGTTACTATTAGAAGGTAGAGGATGAGGAGGATAAATATGATACTATCTTGTAGTAATATAAAAAAAGCTTTTAACGAAAAAAGTATTCTAAATACCATTAGCTTTCATATAGAAGACCATGAAAAAGTAGCACTTATCGGAAATAACGGGGCTGGCAAAACCACCTTATTTAAAATTTTGGCTGGTGAACTATTAGCAGATGAGGGAACCGTCGTTCATGCCAAGGATTGCAGCATAGGTTATCTCAAGCAAGAGATGGATTTTGAATCAGGTGCCACTGTCTATGAAGAATTACTTCATGTTTTTGATTCCGTTATTGCTATGGAACAAAAACTTCATGAAATGGAAGAGGAAATTGCTAAAACTTCTTCCCTTGAACTCATTCATGCCTATGATCTGTTACGTATCACTTTTGAAAATAATAAAGGCTATGAATACCGCAGCCTTGTCAAGGGTGTATTAAAAGGATTGGGGTTTGATGAAAGCGTTTATGATAAACCCCTTTCTATTTTATCAGGTGGCCAAAAAAATCGAGTGGCTCTCGGAAAATTGCTTCTTGAAGAACCCTCACTACTCCTTTTGGATGAACCAACTAACCATTTAGACATTGAAGCCATTGAGTGGTTAGAAGGATTTTTAAAAACCTATAAAGGGGCTGTCATGATTATCTCTCATGACCGTTATTTTTTAGACAAACTCGTAACAAAAGTCGTTCACATTGAATTTGGCAGAGCTTTTGTTTATACCGGTAATTATAGTGACTATGTCATTAAGAGTGAAAAAGAATATGAAGTAGCCGTTAAGCACTTTGAAAAGCAACAGCGAGAAATAGCTAAACAGCAAGCCGTTATTGCAAAACTTAAACAATTTAATCGTGAAAAATCCATTAGGCGTGCTAGAAGTCGTGAAAAGCAACTAGAAAAAATAGAGCTATTAGATGTACCTATGGTAGACAACAAACCTATGCAACTACGCCTTGTGCCACGACTCACTAGTGGTAATGACGTTTTAACCTTAGAAAATTTAAGTAAGTCCTTTGACAATAAACTTCTTTTTGAAAATCTAAGTTTTCTCATAAAAAAAGAAGATAAAGTCGCCTTAGTAGGCCCTAATGGTGTAGGTAAAACCACTTTATTTAAAATCATTATGGGGCAACTAGAAGCCTCTTCCGGAAGTAGCCATCTTGGTAGCAATGTGGTTATTGGCTACTACGACCAAGAACATATGAATCTCAATCCCAACCATACGATTATGTCTGAAATTGAAGAAGCTTTTCCCGATTTAAAAACAAGTGAAATTCGTAATGTTTTAGCTGCCTTTTTATTTACAGAAGATGATGTCTTTAAAAGTATTTCGAATTTAAGTGGTGGCGAAAAAGGACGTGTGGCTTTAGCTAAAATCATGCTTTCCAAAGCTAACTTTCTCATCCTAGACGAGCCTACCAACCATCTCGACATCCTCTCCAAGGAAATTTTAGAGAGTGCTATTAGTAACTATGAAGGAACAGTTCTCTATGTCTCTCATGACCGTTACTTTATTAATCAAACCGCTTCTAAAGTTATTGAGATGCATACCTTAGGTGCTACTGAATATCTAGGCGACTATGATTATTATATGGAAAAAAAGAAAGAAATAACTCCCCTTTCTTCTCCCCTCTCAAAAAGCTCCTCCAATAGTCCCAATAAAGAGGATTGGAAAAAACAAAAGGAACTTCAGGCTAAAATAAAAAAATGTGAAAATGAGCTTACAAAGTTAGAAAATAGTATTGAGGAAGAAGAAGCGCGTATTGTAGAAATTGATGCCCTTCTTTGCTTAGAAGAAGTCTATACAGACTTTACGCGTTCTAAAGAATTGATGCAGGAGAAAGAAAATCTTACTGCCTCTATCCAAGAAAACTATATAAACTGGGATATTCAGTCTCAGCTTCTTGAAACACTACATCTAGAATAACCACCTCCTTAAAATAAAAAACTTCCCTTTGCCTAAGATGTGACCTAGCAAAGGGAAGCTTTTTATTTTAAGCCCTTATAATTTAATATTAGTCGTTACATTATGTACATGTCTTGTAATGAGGCTTTCTGCCTTTTTTCCATCACCCGCTTCAATAGCCTTAAAAATAGCCGTATGTTCTTCTAAAAGGCAGGTCATACGACCAGGTATTTCTACTGATTGCTTCCGGGCTTTTTGAACATAAGAATGATAATCCGATAAAAGATGAGTTAACACCTTGCTTTTAGTTGCTTTATAAATGCACTCATGAAAACGATGGTCTAACTCCAAAACATGGGCACAGTCTGCTTTGTTAATATAAAAGGCTGTGAGGGTTAAAATCTCTTCCATTTCCACAAGCTCTTCCTTTGTTATACGTTCTGCCGCCATACTCGCTGCTAGACCTTCTAATCGATTACGAATCATAAAGATATCCTGTACATCTTCTTTAGAGATACCCGTTACAATCGTTTCTTTATTAGGAATAGATTGTACCAAGCCTTCTAATTCTAACTTTCTAATAGCCTCTCTCACAGGTGTACGACTCACGTGAAGTTCTGTAGCAATAGTCGTCTCTCGCAGGGCTTCTCCAGGCTCATACCTTCCTTCTAAAATAGAATCTCTAATAAAATTAAAAACTTTTTCCCTTAATGACGATTTTTCCAATGTATCTAATGGCTCAAGCACATTTATCCTCCTTATAGGACACTCTAAAATTGCATTATTGTATACAGTTATTTTAGCAAATTTCAAATAACTTTCAATAGTTTTTCTCAATATTGTATCCATCTTCCATCTTCTTCTTTGTAACACACGATACTTTGTAGAATCTTACGATCCACTACTTGCCACTTTTCTCTAGATAAGTCCATTTGAGTCTGCCATTCAATGAGTATTTTATAGCAGCGTTCTACTTCTTTTCCTAGTAATTCATCTTGTTCCTTATTCATAATTTCTGTCGTCTCTACGATACGCGTTTCCAATAAGCCTTCTTTATTGATTATTATATCTTTAGGTTGTACCATTACTTTTGCCTCTAGGACATTCTTATTTGTAATAAACCAATCCTGAAATTCATTGAGTAGCTTTATTCTATTTTCTTCTCCTATATAATCTGCCAATTGAGCTGTAGAATGGGTATTTATACTTTCAATATAAGCCTGATAAAACTCTGTGATATAACGCTTTAAATAGTCTAAACCTGTGGCTGAAAGCTTAGCCCCCATTCGTTCAAAGCATCTATTTTGTTTTGTAATGGTTATTTTTTCACGAATGGGCTCAATGGCATGATCTGGATGATAAATCAAGAGGTCATAGGTCCCCTCTAATACATTTTTAAAAATAGCTTGTCCCTGTGTATTCTCTTGTTTAACCCCAGCTAATTCTATAGTAGCCCCCTTTATGGTCTTAATCTCTACTGTAAGTGCTGTATAATCCAAAAAAAGCTCTATCGTGTCAGGTGCTTGTATGCTTCCTATATAATCGGAGTAAATACCATTGGGAAATTCCACTTTGACGTTATATTTACCGGGTAATGCTTGCTCTTTATAATAATAACGGTCTTTATAATTCTTCACTTCTTCTCCATCTATATAAACCTTAGAACCAATAGGTGCATAAACCTTTAGATCAGATAAAACAAAGGGACATTTAATGAGCCACTTCGCATCCTTTTTGACAAGCTCCAATCTTCCCATGTTTTCACCCTTTTCATAAATATAATAAACATATGCTGTGGCTTCTTCTTGTTTGGTAATATTATCATACCTTTTATTTTTTTTAGAAGAAGCTAAACGCATATGAACAAGTTGAGTTTCTTCTTCATAAAGTCGTTTATAACAAGCGGCTATTTCCTCTCGACTATAGACCTTGCTCATTTCACTTAAGTCCAAGAGGTCATACATCTTGTCATATTGCTTTTCTTGAAAATAGGAAATATACTTGTGAACCACACCATTAGCTCCCCAATAATGCTGGGCCATATAGTAGCCTGTCCCAAAAATAATGAGTAAAACTAAAAAAGCCCCTACTGGTCCCCTTATGCCTTTTTTTAATTGTTGCTTCATTTTTATCCCCCCATCTCTCTATTGGATATATATGAAGCCTTTTAGTATTTTATGCCTCCTTCCTCCTCCAAACCTGACTGTCCTCATTTCCTAGTCTTTATGTTAAATACTATCAAAAAGCTCTTCTTAATGAACCTATTGCTTCATTAAAAAGAGCTTCATCTCCCTTATTTCCCTTCAAAACTGGCACAATCTGTTACTTCACACGCTGTGGCTAAGTCCTCACCATGCTTGACAATTCTAATGCGATTAAGGGTACAGTATTTTTCTCTGCCATCATTATACTTACACTCTGTCACAAAACATTCAATACTCATATTCATGTTTACCACTCCTTTTACAGCCTATCATTAGTGTGTAACTTTTAAGGTGTTTTATACCTGATTTTCTTTTTTATACCGGCTTTGTAGGAAGTAGCTTTTTAAATAAGTAAGGCGCTCCTGCACTGATCCAAAAGAGGACTATGCCATAGCGTAACATATGAAAAATTTTATCATCAGGGAAAAGCTTCTTACATCCTATATAAAAAATAAGCATCCCTGTTATACCAATGATTAATTTAAGTAGTTGTATTTTAGTTTTTTGTATGACTTCAAAATGAATAAAATTTTGCTCCACATAAACACCAAGGGTTAGTCCTCCTAAAGCTGCTGCCATTTTATACAAATCTCCATCAACAGGTAAAATCATTATAAGGCAGACAAAAAGACTTACACCTATAACATGCCACCTACTCATCAAGGCCTTTTCACCTAGCATAACATCAGCTAAATAAATACTAATGACGCCAAAGAGTAGGGCTCCTAAAACATCCAGAGGCCAATGTACACCTAGGTAAAGACGGGAAAATCCTGTAAGAAAAATCATTATTACTCCCAGAATGATGACGGACATCGATTTAAAAATCACCATACTCCCCCCCCAAAAGCTTGTAGCAGCTCCTGTATGACCACTTGGAAAGGAATAACTTGTAGCCGTCTCTGCACGAATAGGTATAACTACTCCTGATTCAAAAGGCCTTGGCATACCCACACTATTTTTAATAATACCTGTCACATTTCCATTTACCAAAACAAACCAACTTAGACGTACACTATTTATTTTATCTACACACCAATAAAGAATAGAAAGAAGTACAATAATAAAATACTTCTCTGCTAGAATAGTAATGGTTGTAAAAATCATGGTTAAGAAATCTGTTCTTATATTCTCTAAGTACTGTAATACTTCCACTTGCCAATTCACTTTGTTCCTCCTCAGCTTATCCTTTTAAAACCTCTTCCATCATATTGTATCCTTTTAGATTTTGCATTACAATAGTTATATTGAAACTCTAATGAACAGGTGGGATGATCCTATGGATAGAATAATGTACGAAACATCTTGTACCCTTTCACCCTTTAATTATTTTAAACAAGCCCTGGCTTTATCCAAAGAAAATGAAAATGAAAGAGCTCTTCAGTATATTGACTCAGCTATTTTGTTTAGTTCCAACTGTCCTTTTTATATTTATCAAAAAATAAAATTTTTATTTCGCACCAATCCGTCTCAGTGCCAAAAATATATAAATGAGCAGCTTGACTATCTCTATACTCATTCCTCTCTTTATTTAACTTGCCGCACTCTAGATTATTATGTCCAACTTATGCAGCTTACTCCTGACACTTTACAGCTTTTTTTGGTTCAAAAAAAGTTGCCTAATCTATTAGGCAACCACTATAAGTCACTTTTGACTACGTCTGTTACTTCTTTAATTCCTATTATCCAAGAAAAGCTTATACAAGATCGTCTAGATGAATGCATCGCCTATTGCGATATCATCTTAAAAGGACATCCTACCTCTTGGGAAATCTATTATTACAAAGGTTATGCTTATCACTTATTATACGACCTCTATAAGGCTGTAAATCTGTACAAAAAAGCACTTTCTCTCAATAGTACGAGCCCTATGCTTTGCAATGCCACTGGGCTAGCGCTTATGGAACTAGGTGCCTTCTCAGAGTCACTGGATTACTTGAAACAAGCCGCTATCCTAAAGCCCGATAATCCTGACTATGCCCTTCATGTAGCTGAGTGCTATTACAGTGCAAAAAAATATGTAGAAGCCCAGAAATATCTAGAAGGTATTACCAAAAAATTCCCTAATGATCTGCAAGCTGCCTTTTCACTTTCTCATACTTATAAAATTCAAAACCATAAATTTTTATTTAACCGTTACACCAAGAAGATTAGAAAGCAGCTAAAAAGAAGAACTGGAAAAACAATCTGCTAATTCTAATACGAGTTGGGTAGCTTTTACTTCATTGACTTCATTGATGCACCCTGTGATATAGACATCATACTGAGGCACATAATAACACAATACTCCCGTGGACCCTGAATGCCCTATCATTTCTGGGGCACCTGGCATCTTATAGCGCATATGTCCTACTCCATACTGCATGGGAAAGAATTGAAGCAAGTGATACTTTTTCATTTCTTCTAGGTGACTATTATCAAAAAGTCTTCCTTGCCAAAAGGCCTTCAAAAAAAGCATCATCTCTGTTTTGGTGGCTATCAGGCCTCCTGAAGCACTTATACTGGCTAATAGATTAGGAACCTTATAACTCTGCCCCTTTATCCAAATACCTGGAAAATCAAAAGCCATACCTTTTTCAAATAGGTAAGTATTTTTTAGTCCAAGAGGTTCATAGATATACCCCTTAAAACTCGCATTAAGACTTTTATGTGTTACATTTTCAATAATTTTTCCTAGTAAATCAAAATTCATATCTGAATAAAAGGCTTTTCCTTTTTTATCGGGTTCAAAATGGGGACTAAGCTGTTTATTAAGAGCAAGCACCTCCTCAAAACACAATTCTGGATCTTCTCCAATTTGTTGTTCAAGGGGAGGTTTTCCCTTTACACCTTCTGTATAGTAATCTGGCAATCCACTTGTCTGAGCAACCAACTGCTTTATAGTGAGCTCCTCTGAGTAGTCCTTCCCTTTATAAATATGTAATCCCTGTATTACCTCCCTAGGAAGATAGTGAGCAATTTTGCTTTCTAAAGAGAGTTTTCCTTCATCCACTAATTTCATAATCACTGCTGTTACATAAAGCTTTGTCACACTAGCAATAGGAAAGCTTTTGTCCCCTTTAAGAGCCCCCGTCTCCCTTTGCCATCTAAACTCTCCCTTTCCATCCTCTACCTGAAAGGCCATCCCCTCTGATCTCATCTTTGCTTCATAGTGAGCATACACCTTTTCTAATCGCTGTTCTAGTGTTAATTTAGCCATTTTTTTACGTTTTATAATCGTACTTAGCCTAATGCCTATTATAATCCCTAGTGGGATACCTATAATAAGTAGAATCATTATATTTTTCACTTTTTCATACCCCTTCCTTCTCCCTAGTGAGAACCCTCTCAAAAAAAGCTATATCTCTCGTCAGACTTTCTAGCCCATACTCTAGTGTATACAATTGATAACGATAAATCGAGGCTACCGTATTCTTAAGTTCCTTATCCTCTGACACTTGTAGTATGTGGTGATAAAGCTGTGAATCTTTATAAATGCGCTCTACGTTTTGCTCTATAACATCCCCCTTTCCCTCTTCTAAAGAATTTTGAATGTCTCCTAATTTTTCTTTTTCTTCTTTCAAATTTTTAATATACTCTTCAAGCATCCTTATTCTTGTTTCTTGCTTTTCAATTCCCATAAAGAAAAACTTACTCTCTTCTATGTTCTTAGCTTTTCCGTACTGTATAGGTTGCTCAATCCACTCTTTAAAGGTATCCACTCCTCTCTCTGTAATACAATATCTTTTCTTGGTAACACCCTTTTCCATATATTCTTCACAAGTAATAGCTTTTAACAAAAGAAGCTTTTTTAGGGCAGCTTGTATACCTCCCATGCTATCACTACACATAGCATTTAAATTCTTACTGATAAAGCCTCTGATCTCATAAATAGTCATACTCTTAATAAGCAAGAGCCCTAATATCATTTTATCCATTTTTTCTCCCTACTTTATCTATTGTTTATAAATTAAAAATATTATTACTAATAGTAATGTTGCTAATAGTAATAATATGATGCCTCCTATAAGATGTCAATACCAAATAGTCTATTGTTCTTAAAAAACCTACACAAAACAACAAAAAAGTAGTTAAGTCAACGACTTAACTACTTTTTAAAGTGGGAGGAAAAGGATTCGAACCTTTGAAGCTATCGCAACAGATTTACAGTCTGCCCCCTTTGGCCACTCGGGAATCCTCCCTTATTGATGTCCTTCTAAAGCGCGAGACGGGACTCGAACCCGCGACCCTCTCCTTGGCAAGGAGATGCTCTACCAACTGAGCCACTCGCGCACAAGGTACTTTTATAGTATAACTGCACCATTGTCTAACGTCAAGCTTTTTTTTACATTTTATTTTATCATCTTATTAGCTCTTCTATTTTTCATGATTTTTCAAAGCAAAAAGGTGTTACATCCATAGTTCATTCTCCTTTTTGTAACACCTTCTGTCTTTATTTGTTAATCATTCCTACTACCATCATGCTCCTTGCATTGCCTTTAGGACTGCCCTCCATAGATGGTGCATTTTCGCCTCCATTACCTTTATTCAAAAAAGGAATAACAAAGAGCAAAGCAACTACTAGAAGAAGTACTACCCATATGTACCACTTTCTATTCCAGCCTTCATACATTGTCACCACTAGAAAAAAGGGGATAACAAGTGCGCCTATTCCCAAGCCTACTAAAACAGATGGGATTGTTCCTAGGGCTATACCGCATTCCACAAAGGTTATGATTGTTATAGCCATAAGGGGTAGTAGGGCCAAAATAATCGTTAAGATTATTTTACCTACACTTTTTTTGCTTTTAATACCTGTTTTCATTCTAAAACACTCCTCGCCCTAAACTCTATTAAAATCCTTTCCTACATCTTTTGCACTATGCGCATCGGACCCAAAAACCAACTTTACGTTATAGCGCTTCAGTAAATCTAATAAATAACCTGAGGGATAGGTCATTCTACAAAGCGGTTTACGAAGTCCTGCTGTATTATAATCCACTTGATAATTCCTTGCTTTGATTTCTTTAACAATAGTCTCTAGAAGAGCCTTATTCTTATAGGTATAGGGATATCTGAGTTGAAAAATTTTTACTAAAGCTGGATGCCCCATTCGCTTGGGCTTATATTCCCCTAAATCTGCTTGAATGGCCTTTAAAAGCGTCTGAAAGTAAAGCTCATAAACCTTTTCAAGGCTTCCACATTTTGCAATAATCTCTTTAAACTGAATAGGGCTCCAATCTAAGCAAACATATTCTTCACCTATTTTCAAGAAATGAACAGATAAAATACTATCCTCTAATTCTTTTCCGTACTTTCCTAAAAGCACCCTCGTTTCTGATTCTAATCCCTCAATATAATCTACTTCCAACCCCTTATTAATCTTAAGCTTTTTCTTATACTTCTCTTGAAGCTCTTCAATTTCTTTAAAATAAGGTGCTATTTGTTCAGGACTTAGGGCAGCATCACGGGGTAAGTCAAATTTCTGCAAAGTACTTGGTAGTGGCATATGCTCTGTAAAAGTAATTTCTTTTAACCCTAGCTTAATGGCTTGTTGTACATAAAGCTCCATAGCATCCTTTGTCCCATGAGGACAATAAGACGAATGTATATGACCATCTTTCATTCTTTTATTCCTTAACACATCCATTCCCCCTCTAATGACACATAAAAGAAATGCATTTTTATTATAAACTTTTTTGACAGCTATTTATAGATAAAATATAATAAAATAATTATTTTTTATCAACTTACCCTACTACTTTTTTAAGAATAATGCCCTTATGAGCCGCTACTGTCATTTTAAGCTTTCCTGATACAGAGTAATAGTCGTTTTGGTCTTCTAATAAATCTTCATACCTACCTGCCTCTTGGGGGATCTCTATAACAAATTCTTGATCTGCCAGGTTTAAAGCTATCCATATACTTTCTCCCCTATACTCCCGCTTAAATACAAGCTGTTCATTTTTAATTAGGACTGTTTCATAGGAAGTGCCTTCTAAGCTCTTTAAAGCTTTTTTCAATTCAATGAGTCGCTTTATATGCTTCACTAAGGCATGTTGCTCCTGGATCTCTTCACAAGCTATAGCTGGTCTTAGTCCATCATCACTTCCTACCTTTTTCTCTCCCTGTATAGCCCATTCACTTCCATAATAAATAGAAGGTATACCTGGCATAGTAAAAAGCAATGTATATACATTCTCTAAGTGCTTGGGATTTTTTAAAATACTTCCTATCCTGCTTACATCGTGATTATCTACAAAGTTATAAAGGTATAGGTCTTGATAGATTCCCCCCTTTCCAAAAAGTCGATTGAGAGAATAATTAATTTCAAAATAATTTTTATCATTGTGACTGGAATAAATGCCCTTATAACATTCATAGTTGGTAGTAGAATCTAATAGTGTGGGTCCTATAAGGGTCCGGTAGTCACCATGAATACACTCGCCCATTAACCAAAAATCTGGCTTCTTCTCTTTACAAAAATTCCTTAAACGGTTTAAAAAGCCTTTATCTACCCTATAAGCTACATCTAAACGTATCCCATCCATCTTAAAATCATCTATCCAACTCGCCACCGCTCCTAGAAGATGCTGAATGACCTCTTCATTATGTAAGTTAAGTTTAACGAGATTATAATGTCCCTCCCACCCTTCATAGCTAAAGCCATCTCCATACGGACTTTGTCCATTAAAGTTAATTTGACTAAACCAGTCTTTATAATGGGATGCTAATCCTTTTTCTTTTAAATCTTTAAAAGCCCAAAATTCTCTGCCTACATGATTAAAGACCCCATCCACAACCACTCTAATCCCTGCTTCGTGACAACTGTTTATTAAGTCTTTCAAATCAGAATCGGCTCCTAACCGTGTATCTAAATGATAATAATCCTTTGTATCATAGCCATGGCTACTGGCTTCAAAAAGCGGGCCAAAATAAATGGCATTTACTCCTAATGTCTTAAGATAATCTATCCACCCTTTTATTTGCCTAAGGCGAGGGCTGACTTCTCCCACATTGTTTTTAGGTGCCCCTACAAGCCCTAAAGGATAAATTTGATAAAACACTGCTTTTTTAATCCATTCCATCTCCACTTACTCCTTTTACTATTATATAATATGCAATACCCTATAAAGGTAAATAAATAAACATAAAGTAAAGGGGGCCAACGCCGTTCCTATTACCACAATTTGTCCTGCTAATTCACTATCAGCTCCTGCTTCTTGCGCCATAATAAACGAATTAACTGCCGTTGGTGAAGCAAAAACAGCTAAAAGCGCTACCATCTCATAAGGATTAAAAGACATTTGCATCAAAAGAGGTAAGACAAGAGCAGGTACAATAAGAAGCCTACCCACTACCCCTATTAAAATATACTTTCTATTTTTCTTGGCACCCTTTATCTCAAATTGTGCGCCTAACATCATAAGGGAAAGAGGGGTGGCTATACCCCCCACATCCTTTAGTGTCCTCTCCACAGCCACAGGAAAACGGATCCCTAAACAGCTCACTAAAATGGCCAACACAGAGGCAATAATTAAGGGATTTCTTAGAATAGCCTTGCCCACCTCTACCATAGAGGTCTTTTTAGCCTTCGTAAATAATTCCAGTATATATACAGCTGCAAAGTTGAAAGTGGGAATAACAATGGCGATCAACATAGCTGCTGCTCCTGTCCCTTCATCCCCAAATATATTATGTACCATAGGAATGCCAAAGAGAATAAAGTTCGAACGAAAAATAGCTTGAATAAGAACGCCCTTCCGTTCTTGCGCCTTAATGGTATAGACAATCATTAAGCTCGTCACTAATATAACACTTAAAATACCAACTAAAGTAACCCCTAGTAATCTCATATTTAAAACAGTACCTCTATCTGTCTGATAAATATTATGAAATAACAAAACAGGTAAAAATACACGAAAACACAATTTATTGGTCTTCTTGATAAAATCCTTCTCTAAAAGCTTCAATTGACTTAATGCATAACCTAACATAATCATAAAAAAGAGTGGTGCGATAACCCCTATAGAAAAAATCAAGTCCTTCATTTAAGTCCTCCTATGGAACATATTTTGTCCTATGCTTATTTTACCAAAACGCCACTTAAATAGGGAATAGTCATCCTTTATTTTATTTCTTCTTTATTTCATGGCAGCTTGTGAACCCTTGATTTTGTCAATATTTCCCATTAAAAAAGATGAAAAAGCTTCCCCCTAGATAAACAAGTTTTTATTCTTTCACTTATCTATCTAAAAGAAAGCCTATCATCTTAACCTCTTGTTATGCCAGTTCTAAAGCTACTTCCATCATTTTAGTAAAAGTATTTTGTCTTTCTTCTGCAGTTGTCTCTTCGCCTGTAATTAAGTTGTCAGAAATGGTCACCATAGCTAAGGCATTGACACCTGCTGCGGCAGCTTCCATATAAAGGGCTGCTGCTTCCATTTCTACAGCTAAAACATTCATTTTAGACCATCTTTCTGTAACTGTTTCATCTGCACTATAAAAAATATCTGAAGAAAGAATATTTCCTACACGATAGTCTGCACCATGTTTTTTAGCTGCAGCTACTGCTTTTTCTAAAAGTTCATAACTAGCAACAGGCGCATAAGTACCTGGTAAATTGAATTGACTAGCATAATTGGAATTGGTACAAGCTGCCATACCCAATACAATATGGCGAAGAGGTAAATCTTCTCGCATACTTCCTGCTGAGCCAATACGAATAAGATTTTTACAACCATAAACGTGGATAAGTTCATGGGCATAGATTCCTATAGAAGGCATTCCCATACCTGTGCCTTGTACAGAAATCCTCTTGCCTTTATAAGTTCCTGTATAACCAAACATATTTCTTACAGTATTATATTGTGTCACATCTTCTAAAAAGTTATCTGCAATAAATTTAGCACGTAAAGGATCTCCTGGTAAAAGGACAGTTTCTGCTATATCTCCTGGTTTTGCTGCATTATGTGGTGTTGACATCTCATTTTCCTCCTAGAAAAATAGTTTAAATTCTCTTATCTATAAAATATCCTATTTATAACTTAATTATGAACCATAAATAAGATTTTCTTTATTATATCATATTTTTTTAGAAGGTAACTACCTCTTTTCGCCTTATTTCTTGTTCATTCTACCATAACAGGCCTTACATATTTTAAGAGCCTCTTTACCAGCTCCTTCTTGCCACACCAATTTTACACGTGGTCTCTTACAAAGTGGACACGTTCCTCTCCAATTAACCATCCCACTAATTGCCTTACCCCTTTTAGATTTTCCCATCTTTTTATCCCCCTATATAAAATGTATTCTCTATAATTTATTGAGAACCTGTCCACTTTATGACAGATTTCAAAAAAAAGTTATATGCCTTCTTCTTATATGAATACCTATATATTAACTATTATTAGGAGGCCTAATCATGTCTACCCGTTCTAATGTTAAGTCCTATAATCGTCAAGAAGCTTTACGCTATGCCCATATTTGGAGTTATGGGCGAAATCCCAAGTATTTAGATTTTTCACTTTTAGGAGGCGATTGTACGAATTTTATTTCTCAGTGTCTCTATGCAGGATGTCCCCACATGAACTTTACACCTACTTATGGATGGTATTATTTATCTTCTGCCAATCGAACAGCGTCTTGGACAGGAGTTAACTTTCTCCACAAGTTTCTGACTCAGAACAAAGGGGCCGGTCCCTTTGGCCAAGAAGTCCCTATCCATAAGGTTACCTTAGGTGATCTTATTCAACTAGCAGATGCCCAGGGGACCTTTTACCATTCTTTAATTATAGTTGCTCTCATAGGTCCTCCTTCTCCTCCCAACCTCCTCATTGCAACCCATACCCTAGATAGTGATTATCGTCCTCTAGAAACCTACAACTACTTTACAGCCCGTTTCATCCATATAGAAGGCTATCGTACCTCCTAGTTAATCCTCCTTCTTAAGTCTACTTTTCTCATTTACCTCAACCCATTACTGTTTCAAATAGTCTTTCCACTAAAAAACGCATTAATGAAGCTTATCCTTCATTAATGCGTTTTTTTAAGGAACTAATTGATTGTCTAAAGTGGTATTCTGCTCTTGTACATCTAATTTAAAGTAAGCTGCTAAAATATCTCTTGCTAGCTGTGTATTATAAATTCCCAGTCCATCTGCGCCATACATACTGGTAACTACTGCTATTTGAGGGGCTTCATAAGGAGCAAAACCAACAAACCAGCTATTCTCTATTTGGTTTTTTTCTGCTGTTCCAGTTTTTGCAGCTACATCAATAGGGAAATCCGTAAAGTAAGTCCTTGCTGTTCCTTCTTTTCCCTTAGCTACACGATACATCCCTTCATAAACAGCCTTTAGATGCTCCTCTTCAAAATGAAGGGTATTATAAATTTTAGGGGTAGTGGCTTCATAGGTTTCACTTTCTTTATTATTAAATATGCCATTTACCACTCTTAAGTCATATACCTCATGCCCATTGGCTAACCCCGCAATATAACGTGACATCTGAAGAGGTGTAAAGGCATTTTGGCCCTGGCCAATAGCTGTACGAATAGTAATACCTGTATTCCAGGTCATATCAATATTTTCAAATAAATAAGCCATTAAAATATCCATGAGTGATTCTTTCACCTTGGCCACCAACCTGCTATTGCCATCAAAAGTGCCTGCATCAAGAGCCTGCAAACGCTTTTGCATTTCCTCCACATACTGCACTTCACTTTCTTTATTTTGATTACGTCTTATGGCATTGGTATAGACCATGCGGTAAGCATCCTCTATGGTCTGTTTAGAGAGATTATTAATACTTTTATTAATCAGTTTGTCTGTAGAAGTTGAAACCATGCCAAGTAGTCTTTCACTGAGATGTTTTTGTGCTTTACTTTTCAAATTGCTTCCAGAAGAATCCTCTATAACCTTCTGAATGAGTTCTTTTTTAATCCCTTCGCTATCCTTATTGATTTCTTTTTGAAAATCTTCTAGCATCTTCTCCCATATGACTTCAATATTATCCCCTAGTACCTCTTGAAGTTCTTCATCCATAGCTAACTTCATTTCATATTGGGTGAGATAATCAATTCTTCCCTCTATATCTGTGGCCTTAGAACTTCCATAAGGATAAAAACCTTTATCTAAAGTCGTTCTTATGCGCTCTCTTATCACCTTTTTACGCTCGTCACTGGTCTCTTTAACAATATTAACAGCCCTCGCCACACTGGTATTAACAATACTTGTAGGATTGGAAATATTAGGTGTCATCTCATCTAACTCAACCCCTGCCTTTTTGTCTAAGCCAAACATAAGGGCATATTGGGTTAACGTATCAATTCCACCATACATCTCATTATTTTTAATACCTAAACGATAGGCCACATCAAAAAAGAAATAGTTACAAGAGACTTCTATTCCTCTTACAACATTAACGAGTCCATGCCCATGCCCATTATTGGTTTGAATCCAACATTTTGGGTAGGGTTTCCCTGCATTTTTATAAAAACCTATATCATTAATCGGGGTATTGACATCAATAACACCCTCTTCTAGTCCAGCGAGTGCTGTAATCATTTTAAAAGTAGAACCCGGTGCATCTGCCGCCCGAAGGGCTCGATTAGTTAATAAATGTCTTTTATCTGCTTCATCCTGCAATTTGGTATAATAACTATTAAAATTCGCAATCATTTCATTACTATCATAAGAAGGGTAACCCACTAAGGCCAATACTTCTCCCGTATTGACATCTGTTACAACAGCAGAAGCACTAAAAGGATCCACAGCCAGTTGATCAGGCTTAAGTTCACCCGATTCTAACTCTTGAATCACAATACTTTCTACACTTGGATAGGCATTATCCCATATTTTTTGAACTAAGCTAGCCTCTAATTTTAAACTATCTTGTTCTGCTAAAGCCAATAAAAGTTCACGATTGGTAATCTCTGAAGGCTCTGCTTCTACAAGGCTGATAAAATGTTCTCTTAAAGTAGGTGGCGTAACTTCCTGTTCATTCCCTTCTTCATCTCGTGTGGTTGTTACGAATCCTTTTAACATCTCCTCGTAGCTCACCTTGAGTTTATCATAAAGTTGCCTTTGCATTTGCACCTCAGGAGCCTTTTCCATCACTTTCAGGTTCAGTTGGTTAGTATGCACCATGGAAACAAGAATTTCTCGTCCACTAAGGGGTCTGACATTTTTCATCCCCCCCTTTATACGTTGAACCAAAGCCTCACTTAGACGTTTTTCTATGGCTTCATAAGCTGAAAGCTGTAAATCCGCATCAATGGTCAAAAAGATATTATTCCCTTGTACTGCATCCGTTTTATCTAAGGTAGATACTTTTCTTCCTACGTTATCTACCTCAATGTGCTCAATCCCCTTTTGCCCCTTTAGTTCATCCTCCATACTAAGTTCAATACCCATCTGACCAATAATATCGTCCTTATCATAGCCTTTACTTTCCATCTTCTCATATTGGCTGGCCGTAATGGCCCTTGTATAACCCAGTAGATTACCAAAAACTTTACCATAGGTATAATAACGTCTAGAATCTACCTCTGCTAAAATACTAGGGTATTCATCTTGATTTTCATTAATTGTTGCTAATGTTTTTTCCGAAACATCCTCTGCCAAAATCACTTTCTTATATTTGCGATAACTGTACTGGTAAATCTCTAGACGGAGAGCCATGATTTTACGCGCATCCTCATTACTAATGGCCGAATCAATTTGAAAAACATTTTTCCCTCGTAAATAGTTAAAGAGCTCCGTTGCACTTAGGGCTATAATCTGATCACGATGTTCCTTATCATTATAAGGTAAATGATTTGTAATAAAAGATTTTACTGCCTTTTCATCCTCCGTGAAAGTAAAGGGTTCCGTCTTTGAAATAGGAATGATGTCTTTATATGTATCTCCATTTTTTTCAAGAAGCTGAATAACTTTAAGTAAAAGTGCATTTAAATCCTTCTTACTCATCACCGTTTGTTGATCAATTTTAAGCACATAAATAGGTTTATTAATGGCTAAAGGCTTCCCGTAGCGGTCATAAATCATTCCACGAGTAGAAGGAATCTCTACTGTTCGTTCCACACTGGCTCGCAAGTCTCCGGCATATTTATCATGATCTATAATTTGTAGCTTATAAAATTTCAAAAAAAGTACAGCAAACATAGCTCCTATTACAACAAGCATAAATAGGACTCTGTCCTGCAGTATCTTATATCCCTTTTGGTTTAATTTCTTTAGTGTCATTGCTTAGTAGGTACACCTCCTTGAGAATTAACTTCTCGTTTCTTTTTGATTTTCTATGGCTCTTCTATTTTATTTTTATTTCCACTTATTTTTTTATATTATCCCCATACTTTATCTATAAAATGTGTTAAAACTTATTTTACTTTTATTATTCTATATGAAACGTCCCTTATCTACAAGTTATTTTAATAGGAAATTACTCTTAAACTTAATAATCAGCTTATAAAACAGAAAATAACCCTCTATAGCCATGAAAAGACAGTTAGAACATATGGGGTGTCCTAACTGTCTCTTCATGGCTATATTATTTTTAAAATATCTATTTCAATTATTCTGTGGCAATAATGTCTTCTATAATATCCATATAATCTTTACAATATTTTTCATAAATTCCTTTTACTGCTGCTTGAAATCTTGCCTTTTCTTGTGGGGATAATACAACAACTTGCACCCCATTATCTGTTGCTATTTTCTGTGATTTTTCTTCTTGTTGTATCCAAAGTTCTCTTTCATATAAAGCAGATTCTCTGGCACATGAACGAATAATCTGCTGATCCTCTGATGACAACTTATCCCATGTAACCTGTGAACAGAGCTGAAGTTCTGGTACCCGTGTATGCTCATCGATAGTATAATATGGCGCTACCTCATAATGCCCTGTTGACTCATAAGATGGCCAGTTATTTTCAGCTCCATCAATCATACCTCTTTGTAAACTGGAATACACGTCACTATAAACAAGTGGGACAGGTATTGCCCCTAGGGTTTCTACCATTTCAGTCATAAGTTGGGATTCTTGTACACGAATGCGTAATCCTTTTATATCTTCTAAAGCATTGATGGGTCTTACAGAATTATAGAAATGACGTGCTCCCGCATCATACCACGAAAGGGCTACCAAACTCGATCCTTTTACAGCATTCATGAAGTCCTTCCCAATTTTTCCATCTAATACCTTCCACATATGTTTTGAGTCCCTATAGAGATAGGGCATCTGCAAAACATTAAATTGTGGTGCAAACTCTGCAAGTTGAGATAAAGAAATACGCGCAAAATCAACCCCCCCAAATTGGAGTTGTTGAATAACATCTCTCTCATATCCCAATTGGCTATTAGGGTATACAATAATTTTAATTCTCCCATCTGTCCTTTCTTCCACTAACTCTGCAAATTTATAGCCCCCAAGTGTTGTAGGGTAGTCCACTGCTTGATTTTCTGCATAAGAAAACACAAATTCTGGCACTCTCGCCTCCCAACGACTCTTTTTGATATAAATGCCAAATCCTCCCATTATAGCAAGGCATAGTATACAGCCTAATATTTTTATCCTCATTGGTTTTATCACCCTTGTCCCTACCTATCCATTATTTATACTCTTTTGTTTTATCTAGTTCTCTCTCTCGTTTATTCATTATTTCCCTAGTGCAAGGATACGGTACTCACTGGGAGTTACACCTACTACTCTTTTGAATACCTTGGCAAAGTAGTTGGAATCCCGATAGCCTACTCGATCACTGATTTCCTTTACATTAATGGTCACATCTACTAAAAGCTGCTTGGCCTTGTTTACCCTAAATTCTGAAAGATAAGTGGTAAAGCTCTTCTCAAAGCATTGCTTAAATAGCTTACAAAAATAAGGATCTGAATAGTTCATCGCTTTTGCAACATCTTGTAAAGAAATATCTTCTGTATAGTGATTTGCTATAAAGTTCATAATCATCTCTTGTACAATATTTATGCGCAAATGTTCTATTTTCTGGTTCTCAATGGCACATGCTTCATTGCTAATAGCTCCTTCTGATAAACTAGATTTTATATCTCCCTCAACAAGGCGAATAGCTTCATCTATTACTGCTATTAATTCGTCATCTGAAACAGGTTTTAAAAGATAATCTAATGCTTTTACTGTAATAGCTCTTTTGGCATAAGTAAATTCATCAAATGCCGTTAAGAAAATAATACTACATGTCTTATCTTCCTTTCTAATTCTTTCTGCCGCCTCTAACCCATTGATTCCTGGCATCTCCACATCTAATAAAACAACTTGGCACTTTTTTTCTAAAAATTTCTCAATGGCTTCCCTCCCATTGACTGCTTGAACAATCTCTATCCCATCTTTAAAGTTTTTTTGAATAATCTTAGTCACAATGGTTATTTCTATTGGCTCGTCATCCGCAATTAATACACGATACATACTATTCCTCCCGTTGCGCCTGTGGAATCTCTATCCTCACAGCCGTCCCTATATTTTTCCTGCTATAAATTTCTACCTTTCCCTGTGGGTACATAACACGTATTCGCTTATAAATATTCCCTAAACCAATGCCCACATTTCCAGTAAACCCTTGCTTAAAGGCACTTCTTAGTTTTTCAAGCTGCTCCTGTGTCATACCAACTCCTGTATCAGCAACAGTAATGACTACCTTCTCATTTTCTGCCCACACCCGAATACATATCTTTCCCCCTTTCTCTTTTTTTGAAATACCATGTATAATTGCATTTTCAATGAGCGGTTGAAAAGAGAAAGTAGGAACTCTGACTGTCTCCTGATTGAGTTTACATTCCATACTATAATTAATCCGGTTGCCAAAACGCATTTGTTGCAAATACATATAGTCCCTTACAATGCGTAGCTCTTGTGCCAATACCACTTCCATTTCAGGTGTCTTTAAATTATAGCGAAAGAGAGAACTTAAGGCTTTTATCATTTTTTCTGTTACCTGGGCCTCCTCTAAATTCGCCATCCCCCCTATCACATTTAGGGTATTAAATAAAAAGTGGGGTTTTATTTGACTTTTAAGCAACTCCAAATTAGTGGACTCTAAACGTCTTTCAATTTCTAATTTTTCTACTTCCTCTTTATGTAATAAGGCGGCCATCTCTCTTTTTTCTTCCAAAGCCCTAATATACTCTCCTGTTGCATAGTTCATTTTGTTAAATGCCTTAACGAGCTCTCCCATCTCATCCCTATTTTCAACCACTATGTCCTCTACAAAAAAATCATTCGCTGCAACTTTTTTTGATACTTCCACTAAATTCATAATAGGTAAGATAATGGTCCTATTCATTAAACGTGCCAAGCTGATTATTCCTACAAACAGAAAACTCCCAAAAAATAGAACAATAAAAGGTACTCTTCTTAAATCAGGTACTTTTTTTTCGTAGGCAACCGTTCCATCCTCTAATGTATAACGCATGAGAGACCTGGCATATTCTCGCAAATAACCTTGCATGTCATAAACCTTGTATAAAGCGTGGATATAGCCCGGATTTTCTTCTCTCATTTGTAGCACAGTGTCCCTCTCCAGCTCATATCGTTCGTAACTATTGCGAATAGACCATGTCTTGGCATAACGATAAGGTCCTACTGCTTGATAATTATAAGGTAAAAGATAAATCTTTTGACGCGTCTGCTTGCAGGCATCCTCTAATTTCTTTAGGTTTTCTTCACTGGGATTTTTAATATATACTTCAAACCAGTCACTTTCCTTCTCTATGGCATCCATGAAATCATTACTTTTTGCATTGTTCTCCAAAATCCTTTGAAAATCATTTAAGGAAAAATTCACAATCCATATGTCAAATAGAATAGATAGGAAAATAATCAAAAATACGACACCCGTAAAAAAGCTAATTTTTTTCTTTATAGTAAGTGACAGCCATACATTATTCCATCTTTGGGTCCAATTCATTTGTTTCATTCATTTATCCCCTTTTACAAACTACTTCTTATTATAACAGATTTTAGCAGATTATAGTATATTTTAGTATTTTTTCACAAAAACAAAACTATACCTACATACCTTGTCAATATAGTTTCTATTATTTATTCTAATCTATTGTAGCTAGTCAGTCACCATCTATTTCTCTTTCAGCCACTGTCCTAACCATCCTATAGCCTATACGCTCTACTCATAGAAAGAGGATAAAATTGTAATAGGGTTGCATTTAAAAAATGCAACCCTATTTTAATACCTATAACTTATTTCTTTATTTTTGAAACGAGATATGCATAGAATTCTTCTTTTTGCTCACCCAATACCTTATTGGTTAATAGAAAACCATGGGTAGTAGTAGAAAACACCACAATCATAGTAGGTTTTTTAGCTACTCTTTTTATAGCCTTCCATTTCAAATGCGAATTTTGATTTCCTGTCCTTACATGAACTCCAGCATCATCAAACTCAATCTCCATATCCTTTGGAAGCGCTGAGACCTGCTTCCTTGCTCGTACATAAACTCCTAGAGGCTGAATAACTGTAAACAGGCAGCAGGCAAGTAATAAAAGAATCCTTATTAAAATGTTTACCTCGCCCCAGAATTTTGCAGTCAGTAAAAACATGGCAACAGTAAATATAACATTACACACACCTATTAGCGAACCATAGGTATAATACATGGATAATTGCCAAAAATCAAAAGTAGTAGTTTGATAATTAAATCTATAGCTCATCTTTCATTTTACCCCAGTACACTTGGAAGCCATAAACTAACTGCTGGTATAAAGGTGATGAGTAAGAGTGTAATAAGCATACATAAGTAAAATGGTAGGGTAGCTTTTACAACACGCTCCATAGGTACTTTAGAAACTGCTGAACCAATAAAGAGTACTGCCCCAACAGGTGGTGTTAAAAGACCAATACCACAGTTTAAAACAACCATAATACCAAATTGAATAGGATCAATACCAATGGAAGTAGCAATTGGTAAGAGGATAGGTGTAGCAATCAAAATAATTGGAGCCATATCCATAATACATCCAAGTACTAAAAGAATAAGGTTAAGCAATAAGGCTAGAAGAATTGGGTTATCAGTAAGTCCAATAATCCAACTAGCTGCTAAATCAGGTACATGTAAACGTGTCAAGCAATAACCAAAAATACTTGAAGTCGCAATAAGAATAAGTACGATAGAAAGGGTATCTACACAATCTCCAATTACTCTCCAAACACCTTTCCAGTCAAGCCCTTTATAGATAAATACACTGACAATTAAGCTATAAATAACTGCAATAGCTGCAGATTCTGTAGCTGTAAAAACACCACCAACTACACCGACTACAACAATTAAAACAGCTGCTAGTGCCCAGAAAGAAACACTTAGTTCTTTTAACAGATACTTGATACTAAATTTTTCTCCTTTTGGATACTTTCTTTTAACAGAAATAATATAAGAACCCACCATTAGACTCACAGCAAGTAATGCACCTGGAATATAACCTGCAAGGAACAAACTTCCTACTGAAACACCTCCGGCAGACATTGCATAAATAACCATGTTATGACTAGGAGGAACTAAAAGCCCCTCACAAGAAGAGGTAATGGTAACCGCTGTTGAAAAGTCATCATCATAACCTTGCTCTACCATCATGGGAATTAAAATACTTCCAAGAGAAGCTGTATCTGCTGATGCAGAACCAGAAATCCCTCCAAAGAAGTAGGATGCAACGATGTTAACCATAGCCATACCGCCTCGCATCCAGCCAACACAGGCATTGGCTAAAGCTATGAGCTTTTCAGAAATACCCCCTGACCCCATTAAACATCCCATTGTAATAAAGAAAGGTACTGCCATAAGACTAAACGAACTAATTCCCTTTACCATCTGCTGACAAATCGTCGTAAGTGGTAAACCTTGATATAAAAGGCATAATAAAGAGGAAAGTGCTACTGCATAGGCAATAGGAAATCTTAAGAATATCATTATAAAAAAGCTACCAAGTAAAACTAATATTGCTAAACCTTCTGCACTCATGTCTTATTTCCCCTCCTTTATAAAGAGCCCTTTTACATGGTTATAAAGAGACTCGATTTCAAAAGCAAACATAGCTATTCCCGCAAGAGGAACAGGGAAATACATCCAAAATCTAGAAAGAAATGGCATACTTACATAGCTTCCCTTTGAACCGATTTGCATAGCATATTTCCACCCCACTACAATCATAACGATAGCAAGGGTTAATACAGCTAAATCTGAAACAATATCTAAGATGGTTAATACTTTTTTGGGTAAGTAGGTATCAAAAGCTGTCATACGAATATGGGCATTTCTTCTAATAGCTAAAGCTGCTGAAAGAACAGCCATATAAGCCATACAGGTTAATACCACTTCTTCACTCCATGCTGGGTCTGGAATAAAAGAGATATACCTTCCTGCTACTGCCATAGTAGTAATAAGAATATCAACTATTAAAAGCAACTTACATATGAAAAGTACAAACTTATACGTTGCATCATATACTGATTTAAACCTATCAATTGTGTCAAAAATCTTAGGCATCCTTTTCCTCCTTAAATAAAATTAGGCACAGAGCCTACATTTTCCTCTGTGCCTATAAAATATAGTCTCAACTATTTATGTACGGTGTTGCAACTCATTTTTAGTCCATTATTATTGCATATCAAGGATTTGTTTGTAAAGTTCAGCATTATTTGCCGTAGAAGATTCAATAACGGCTTTACATGCTTCTTGCCAAGGTGCAATATCCTTTACTTCTACAATGTTAATTCCTTCAGCTTTTAACTCTTCAAGTACTTTGTTTTCAGCTGCTTCAGAATTCTTTCTGTTGTTTTCTGATGCATATTTACCAGCTTCTACAAGGATGTTTTGTTGTTCTGGTGTCAATTTATCCCAAGATTCATCAGCGATAACAACTTGAACTGCGCCTAGTGTGTGGCCATCAAGAATTAGGTTTGGAGCAACTTCTTGGAATGCATTAGATTTGTAGTTAGCAATAGGTTGCTCTGCACCATCTACTACACCTGTTTGTATTGCAGAATAAAGTTCACCAAAAGATACAACTGTAGGAGATGCACCAAGTCCTTCTACCATACCATTCATAACAGGGTCATTGGATACACGTAGTTTCATACCCTTTAAGTCTTCTAAGCCATTAACAGGCTTAACTGTAAAGAAATGACGGAAACCTTCTTCACCATAGAATAAACCTCTCACACCACTACCATTTTCATGTGGCTCAAGAAGGAATTCAGGTGCTAGATCAGATGTAGCAAAATTCCAGAAATGCTCACGATTTACGAAAGTATAAGGAATAGAAAGAAGCTTTGATTTTTCTCCACCATAACTTGTAAGGGCAAATGCAGAAATTCGGGAGATATCAATTGTTCCACCACCTCCAAGCATAGTATCCAATACATCATTTTCTGATCCTAATACACCACTTGCTTGAACATCAATTTTAATTTTTCCACCTGAAAGCTCTTCTACTTTCGTTTTAAAATCTGTGCCCAATTGACCAACAATTGTATCGAGTGGGTTAACCTCTGCATAAACAAGTGTGATTTCTGGTTCTACTGCTGCAGCTGCTTCTTCTTTTGGAGCTTCCTCCTTTACTGTTTCTGTTGCTTCTTGTTTTGGAGCCTCCTGCTTTGGTGCTGGAGCCTCTGGACTTTTTAATCCACAACCTGTAACTGAAGCTACCATCATAGCACTTAAAAGTGTCGCTACTAATTTCTTTTTCATCTTGTTCCCTCCTAATATATTGATCCTACTTGTCGCTGGATACGACTTACTATATCTAGTATATAAGGAACTTTTCACAAAAAAAACCGTATATTTTTAATATTCATAGTACATTTTTAACTTTATCTATGGTAAGTATCAATAAAGTATATACTTCAAGTGATTTTTCTCTGTGAAATCAGCATTTCTACAGCACAAAAAAAAATCCTTTGAAACCTAATGATTTCAAAGGATTACTTATAAGCCGATAAGGGGGCTCGAACCCCTGACTTGCTCATTACGAATGAGCTACTCTAATTTCAAGAATTTTATATCCATTGGTATATATGTATTTGCTATTGACTATCAATGGATACACTTCATTTTTATTCGCATTTCTTCATTTTAAAGTATAGCATTATGAATATATGTCTTACGTATATTCTTACGTATATTTGTTGTAAAAAATAAGCCCGTCGTTATGACTGTCCATTTCTTAGTCTAAATTGAATCCAGGATATATTAAGTTCTCATTCTTATTTAAAAGCACATAAATTGCTCCTTATTAGTTTGTTAGTTCACCACTTAATAAGGTATCATTATTTTTTAAGTCTTCTACATCATAAGCATATCCTCCTTCATTCATATATGCAGTAATAGCATATAATGCATTCTTATACATATCACTAGTATCATTCATAATA
>JAEYNQ010000188.1 GCA_023412455.1 Bacillota bacterium | reverse complement strand
ACTTATTGCTATGCAAGTTGAGCAGATCCCTACCATTAAAGCACTTGTTCATAGGTTAAAATCAGACCCTGTTTTTAAGCATGCTTTGGGTTTTGAGTTTGTTTCCAAGACTCCAAGTGCAGCGACTTTTACTCGCTTTATCCAAAAGCTTTCTGAGACAGATGTTTTAGAAAGAACTTACAGACGAATGATTTACAAATCTAAATCTTTAGGTCTTATTGATGCCACTAACGTTGCTATCGATGCTAGTAAAATAAATGCTTTTGAGCATGCTATACCACTTAAATGTATCCCTAAAGAAGATACAACTTTTCCTAACTGGGGTGGCAAGCTTGATACCAATGGTAATTTTATTAAATGGTTTGGTTGGAAAATGCATGCATTAGTAGATACTGCCAGTGGCATTACTTTGTCGTATATAATCACTCCAGCTAATATTGCAGACATGGATATGGCAGAGCCACTTGTCAAAAAGTTAAAAGAAGATTACGAAGGACTTTTTAAACCTTCATATTATCTAATGGATGCAGGCTATGATAAACCTGAACTTTATCAGGTACTCTATGAAAAGTACAATGGTCAAGGTATTATTCCAATTAACTGGAGAAATACAAAAACGCCACCTGAAAGCATTAACTTTGAAGGTCAACTGGTATGTGCTATGAATCATCCCTATATTTATGGTGGAAATGATAATGGCACTATTCGTCTCCTGTACCCACATACTTGTGGCAAATGCACCTGTGTAATGGGGTCTAACTGGTGTACAAGTACTCAAAGTGGTTACGTGGGCAAAGTAAAAATTAAAGATAATCCGCGCTTTATCAGCTCACCATTTAGGGGGACAACAGCCTATAAAACTCTGTATAATCAAAGAACCTCAGTAGAAAGAACCTTTGGCGATTTAAAGGATAACTATGCACTAGATAATCTTAGAGTGCCAACTATGAAAAAGGCCAAAGTATTTATGGATATTTCTTGTATCTCATTGCTTGCTTCAAGATTAAATGATGCTCAAAAAAGCCAAACGGTGACAGCATAAGCTAAACTCACAAAGTAATAAATGATAAAAGCATACTTTAAGGTAGCCTGTGGATAAAATCTGCTGATCATACTGGCTGAACTGAGTGTTACCTTTTTTTCAACATTTCTATGAAAAACTTAGAAAAATATCCACAGAAGTTAAAATTATAATTATGAAATATCCTCATCTTGTAAATATATATATTTAATATTTTAAATATTTTTTATTGCCATCTCATCTTTAGCTTATACATGATTTAATCTCAGATATCCTCTATCAGTGTTAAACATTTTACCTTGTTAATACATAGCATTATACTTATATTCATCTGTGATTAATCTAGATTAATATTTTATCCCCTATACTAGCTATATTTTACTACTGCATTATACCAATCCCTTATATAACTATCTTTAAGAAGCTCTTCATCCCTTTTTACTAATGTAATAAACTCATTTGTTAGGCCATCCCATTCCTTCAAATCACCTCTATCGTGAAGTTTCCACCCTACTTCTTCAAGTGTCCAATTAGACTTAATAGAATTATGAAGCATAGATGTAGTTATCCAATTTTCTTCTTTGTCCTCTCCACCTCTAGCTATTGGATATAAATGGTCTACTGTAGGGGTTAACTCCCAATAAGCAACATGGCATTCTGTCATCTTCCAGTTCTTTTGATAAGGAAATTCTTTAGGAAAATAGGTTGATAATATTTTGAGTATACCTGGAATAACCAATTTATCTCCTGTATACCTATCAATAAAGCCATCTTGTATAAATACTTTCATCTTTTGATATATAGTATAGTTTCTTGAAAATCTTTGCTGTATTTGAAACGGATAGTATGATGTAATAATATGGGTTGCCTTATTGGTGTCTAAGTTTAGCAGTTCTTTAGTCGCCATTTGTATTACTTCGACTTTTTTCATATGCCACTCCTTAGTATATGTATCTTTATAATATTAATATCTTATATTATGCCAAGAATATGGAATAAATGGAATTTTTTAATTGTATTTATTCTAGTTGCTAAATAGTAACTATTTTTTCTATCTATGCTTCACAAAATATATAATTGCATTAAAAAAATCCCCTGAAACCTAATGATTTCAAAGGATTGCTTGTAAGCCGATAAAGGGGCTCGAACCCTTGGCTTGCTCATTACGAATGAGCTACTCTAAAAAATAGAATTTTATGTCCTTTGATATACATACATTTCCCTTTGATTATCAATGAATACATTATATTTTTATTCATAATATTTCACTAATAATATAGCGTTCGGAATAAATGGCTTACGTATATTCTTACGTATATTTATTATGGCAAATAAAAAAGCTTGCAGTTTAATACAAGCTTCTTTATTTTTATCTGCTTATAAAATCACAATAGTATTATTGCCTTTTAAGAGCATATCACAAATCTCTTTTATTACAACATCCTCATCCGGCAATGATGGATTAAGCATAATAATTATCTCCCTATATGCTTTTGTCCCAATTGCTTTTACTTTGTTAGTATCAATGTAAGTTATAATTGGATTATACACACCAAATCCCCCTCTCAAGATAAAATAGATCGCAAAAAATAGACACCATTATTTTTATGCTGTCTTTTCATCATTTTTATTTTTTTATCTGTATTTTAAGTATATCTGTGCAAGTAGCAAAGTATGCCATGGTATGCCATATTTTAACGCAAAAACTTATACAAAATTTAACATCATTTTTGTGTAATTATCCCAACTTAACTCCAAACATATTCTCAAGTACATTATTTTGGTCAGACTTTAGGTAACTCCTTGTAGTGTCCATGCTATCGTGGTGAGCCAGCGCTTGAAGTTCTTCCATTGAGAAAATCCTAGGTGTTGCCATTTCTCGGCACATGTAATGGCTGCCATCCCTATAGTTTTGCAATGCCGAATGCCTAAAACTGTGGGGAGAGAAGTCTATTCGTTTTCCTTCAATGTTATATAACACATCAGCCATTTTCTTGGTCCATATGTACAGGGCCCCGATTCTTAATGGCCTTCTTTCTTTTCCTCGCATTGTTACCCAAAGTGCATCCTCTGCATCTTCACCTCGCTGCTTAAGGTACAATTCAAGGCTCTCTAGACTGTTCTTATGGTACATGAGGTTAAACTTCTTCCCTCTCTTCCCAACAACTGTATTGGTATATCGCATATTTAGAATATCTGACTTGCGTATCTGGTTTACCTCGCTGATCCTAGCAGCACTATCATAGCTTATATCAAGATACGCACACTCTCTGTACTGTTTATGCTCCATAAGGTATTTTCTTATTTTATGTATCTGCTCATCGCTCAAGAAATATATCTGTTTCTTTGGTTCCTTTGGAAGCCGTTTTATCTTCCTAGATACGTTCTGCTCGTACTCATAATCGTCCTCATCCTCTGCATACTCCATCATTCCATGAATAATTGATAGAATACGATTAAACCTGGCATTGGAAACAACTCGCGTATCTGTTAGCCATAAAGCCAATAACCTAAAGTCTTTCTTGGTAAACTCAAGTACACTCTTATTATCTAAATCCGTGGCTATATAACACATTACCATACGCATATCAGAATAATATTGGTCTAGCGTACTCTTCTTAAGTCTCTTTGCCTTAAGCTCTACTAGATAGTCTGTTAGAAGCTCCTTATTAGTCTTGTTTACTACATCCCATTTTTCTTCTGTGTATACGTTCATTTTCCTCACTCCTTTTTTTGTATTTTTACTTACATTTAAAGGATAGAGGTGTAAAAATTAAAATATACCCAATAATTATGGTGTTTTACTGCATAAAACTCTTTTATAGAAACAAAATGTTATAAAATATATTTACATAAAGCATGTAAAAACAGCATAAAAAAAGTTTGTTTTTGAGTTTGCTAACAATTACACAAAACATTGATACTACTGCATTCTTCCCAGGGAAAAGTACCCTTGAAAAGTTTCAAAAAGGGAAAATGACATAAAAAAATAAGCCAGTCGTTATGACTGGCCATTCCTTAGTTTAGATTGAATCCAGGATATATTAAGTTCTCATTCTTATTTAAAAGCTCATAAATTGCCACTTATTAGTTTGTTAATTCACCACTTAATAAGGTATCATTATTTTTTAAGTCTTCTACATCATAAGCATATCCTCCTTCATTCATATATGCAGTAATAGCATATAATGCATTCTTATACATATCACTAGTATCATTCATAATA
>JAEYNQ010000167.1 GCA_023412455.1 Bacillota bacterium | reverse complement strand
TAATCCACACCCGCTCCTAATATTTCGGCAATACCTCTTAAAGGAACATAGGTTCTATCATTAACGATAAAAGGTTCCATATCAGAACTTAGTGTTTTGGTCATTCCGTTATAAACAATTTTAATATTATTGTAGTACGCTTTTAAATTTTTTGTACCAGTTGAAGCGTTAGCCACAGTTCCAGTAAGTAAGGTGCCTATAGCTAATGTTAGGCAGACCAGTTTAAAATGTTTGTTTTTATTCATCTAACACTACCTCCTAAAATTTACTTATAGTTTAATAAACTATTTTATATGTATTTATATCAGTATATAAAAAAATTCCTTAAATATCAATGAAGAAATACCAAAAGATGTATTTTTTAATTAAAATGAAATGCTATAGTAATATGAAGGCTATGGTATAATAAAAAGTAAAAGATGTAAAAAAGGAGAAATCCATGTTTGATATAACAGAAGAACTTAAAAAATTACCAGATAAACCAGGTGTTTATCTAATGAAAAATAGTGAGGAGCAAATTATTTATGTAGGTAAAGCCATTAACCTTAAAAATCGTGTGCGCCAATATTTTCAAAGCTCTAAGAATCATCCTATTAAAGTGGTAAAAATGGTTTCTCATATCGCCTCCTTTGAATATATTATTACCCGTTCTGAGATGGAAGCTTTGATTTTGGAGTGTAATCTTATAAAGAAACATAGGCCCAAGTACAATATTCTTTTAAAAGATGATAAACAATATCCTTATATCAAGATAAATGTACAGGAAGGCTTTCCACGGATGATGGTGGTGAGAAATAGAAAAAAAGATGGAGCTAAATATTTTGGCCCCTATACAGATGCCCAGGCAATGTGGGAGATTGTGGATATTATAAAACAAGCTTGGCCCCTACGAACGTGTTCCAGAAATTTGCCAAGAGATATAGGAAAAGAAAGACCTTGCTTAAATGGACATATAGGAAAATGTGGATCACCTTGTAATGGGCAGATTAATGAGGAAGCTTATAATCATATGGTGCAGGAGATCATAAGTTTTTTAAGTGGTAAATATGGGGAGGTTATTAAACGATTAAAAAATGAGATGGAAGAAGCCGCAGAAAATCTTCAATTTGAACGAGCCGCCATTTTACGTAATCAAATTCAAGCCATTCATAAGTTGGAACAAAAGCAACATGTTAATATGAATAGTATGCTAGACCAAGATGTTATTGCCTTTGCAAAAAGCCCGGAAGATACCTTAGTACAAGTCTATTTTGTCCGTCAGGGGAAATTAGTGGGCAGAGAGCACTTTTATTTAGAAGGCACAGAAGATCAGGGAATTGAAGCAGTTTTTAGAGATTTTGTGGTACAATTTTATGCCAATGCAGCCTTTATCCCTAAGGAAATTATTATAGAACGTACACCTGAAGAATGTCCTATGTTAGAAGCGTATTTAAGTGAAAAGAAGGGGGCTAAAGTACAGCTGATTACTCCACAAAAAGGGACGAAACATGGTCTTCTAGAATTGGCTAGTAAAAATGCCGAGTTAACTTTAGGTCAATTTGGGGATCAGATTAAAAGAGACGAAAGAAGAACAAAGGGAGCGCTTTTGGAGATTCAACAAGCATTAGGCTTTGAAAAGTTACCCTACCGTATTGAAGCTTACGATATCTCCAATACACAAGGCATTGAGTCCGTAGGAGGAATGGTGGTTTTTGAAGGTGGGAAACCTAAAAGAAGTGACTATCGAAAGTTTAAAATTAAAAGTGTGGTAGGGCCTAATGATTATGGCAGTATGGAAGAAGTATTAGATCGGCGTATTGCCCGTCTTGTCAGCCAAGAGGGAGAGAATAGTTTTAGTAAGATGCCAGATACGATCCTTATGGATGGAGGAAAGGGACAAGTCAGCAGTGCTGAAAAAATCTTAGCCAAGTATGGCGTTACTATTCCAGTATGTGGTATGGTAAAGGATGATAGGCATCGCACAAGAGGACTTTTATATAAAGGAAAAGAGGTCCTATTGCCAGTAGGAACAGAGGGCTTTAAATTGATAACACGTATTCAAGATGAAGTTCATCGTTTTTCTATTGAATACCATAAGACACTTCGAAGTAAGGCTCAAGTCCAATCGGTATTAGATGAGATAAAGGGCGTAGGAAAAGAACGTAAGAAGCTTTTAATCAAACATTTTAAAGGGATTGAAAAGCTTAAAAGTGCATCTTTAGAAGAGATTAGTCAAGTACCTGGTATTCCTCAGCAGGTGGCAGAGAGTATTTATGGGTATTTTCATAAATAAATATTCAAATAAATAAATCGATGCTATAATAAACAAGAGTGATAAATAATAAGGAGGAAAAAGAGTGTATTTTGTAACAGTCAGTCAAATTAAAGAGCAGTTTAAGCTTCAAGTCCTTACACCCGATATTGACTATAAAAATAGAAAAATTACTGAGTGTGATGTCAATCGTCCAGCTCTTCAGTTAGCAGGGTTCTTTGATTATTTTGATCCTACAAGACTCCAGATTATTGGAAAAGTTGAATATACCTATCTAGAAAAGGTAAGCCCAGAAGAACGTGCCCATAAGTTTAAACGCTTAATGAGTTATAAACAGATTCCTTGCATTGTTATTTGTCGTGAGGAAATTGAACCCTTCCCAGAAATGCTAGAGTGTGCAAGAATCAATGGTATACCTATTTTTAAGACAGATTTACCTACTACGAGTTTCTTAGCTGAGGCCAATAGATGGCTCCATGTGGAGCTAGCACCACGTATCTCTATGCATGGTGTGTTAGTCGATATTTATGGTGAGGGTATTCTCATCACAGGAGAAAGTGGCATAGGGAAGAGTGAGACAGCTTTAGAACTGGTAAGACGTGGACATCGTTTGGTAGCTGATGATGCCGTAGAGATTAAACGTGTATCGGCTAATACACTTCTAGGTTCTGCACCAGAGGTGATTCGTCATTTTATAGAAGTAAGAGGAATTGGCATTGTAGATATTAAACAAATCTTTGGTGTAGGTTCTGTTAAGGAAATGAAAAACATAGACTTGATTATTAAGCTAGAACTTTGGGATCAGAATAAGCAATATGACCGTTTAGGGTTAACCAATGAGTATACAGATATACTGGGCATAAAAGTTGTAACCAATGCCATTCCAGTAAGACCAGGACGAAATATAGCTATTATTTGTGAAACAGCGGCTATTAATTTTAGGCAAAAGAAAATGGGTTACAATGCAGCAGAAGCGTTGAACGATAGAGTGATGAATAATTTACAAAAGAATAACTTTGTTTAAGGGGGACTAAGATGTATTATATTGGCGTGGATTTAGGTGGTACAACCATTAAAGTAGGTTTAGTAGATGATAACTACAAGATTGTTGAACGAGCAAGTGGACCTACTAAGGCAGAACGCCCACAACAAGAAATTTTAAAGGATATGGCTATGCTGTGCAAAGAGGTAATGGCAAAGAGAAACTTAACCGAAAAGGATGTCCATTCTATTGGCGTTGGAAGTCCAGGTAAAGCCTCACCAGCAGAAGGAATTATCCTGTTTTCTAATAATTTGCATTTTGACCATGTGAATGTACGAGCTGAGATTCAAAAGTACATTCAAGTTCCTGTCTATGTTGAAAATGATGCCAACTGTGCAGCATTAGGAGAAGTTATGGGAGGAGTAGCCCAAGGCGAAAAAAATGTAGTTGTTGTGACTTTAGGCACTGGCGTTGGTGGTGGTATTATACTAGATGGTAAAATCTATGGTGGAAGTTTTTGTGGAGCAGGAGAGATTGGCCATTTAGTCATTAAGTGGGACGAGGAAATGCGTTGTGGTTGTGGAAGAAGAGGGTGTTGGGAACAATATGCTTCAGCAACAGCTTTGATTCGTCAAGCTAAAGTGGCAGCAAAAGAGCATCCAGAAACCCAAATGATAGCCTTTGCACAAGACCAAGCTTTAGATAATATTAATGCTAAGAATGTATTTGATGCAGCCCAAGCAGGAGATGAAGTAGCTCTTAATGTATTAGATACGTATTATAAATATATTGCTTGTGGTGTGGCGGATCTAATTAATATACTGGAGCCTAATATGATTGTTTTAGGAGGCGGTATGAGCGCACAAAAAGAATACCTTACAGAGCCTGTTACCAAGTATGTTAAAGAAGAGATGTATGGTGGACTCCAGCTACAGACACAAATAAAAGCTGCAACACTAGGTAATGATGCAGGAATTATTGGAGCAGCCTTACTAGGGACAACCTTATAAGCTACATGGATTATAGTGTATATAAGAGAAATTTAATAAGGGGGTTAGAAGATAAGAAAGTCTTCTAATCCTTCTTTTTTTAAGAGAATATAACAGCATAGTAATTCTTCTTAAACAGTGTTATAATACAAAAAGTACAGCAGGAGGAGGAAAAACAATGAAAAATGAAGAAAACCAAAGTTTATCAGTGGATGTAAAATTTAAATTACAAGATATTTTGCGCTATAATATGGCCATAGCTTGGAAGAGCTTAGCCAATAAAATAGTTTGTCTTATAGGTATTGGTCTATTGATTTATTACTTTTATAAAATGGCTAATCGTGATGTAGCTTTAGATACATTTATCACACAAAATGTACTTTATATTATGATACCTATTTTAATTTTTGTGCTCATTCCTTGGCGGGTGTGGAAGGTGACCTTAACACAGATGCAAGTTCCAGCATTTGCCTATGGTGTCACTTATGTTTTTACGCCAGAAAGTATTACTTTAGATTTAGGAGAAGCCAAGGATGAAATGCCTTGGACAACCTTTATTAGTATTGTAGAAACCAAGAAAGATTTTCGCTTTTTTGTAGATGGCGTACGTGCACAACTTTTACCGAAACATAATTTAAATGCGGAACAGTTAGCTTGCTTTAAGAAAATAGCGCAAGAGGCCACAGCTCCTCATATTTGTAAATTTAAGTAAGCCTAAATTAAAGAAAGAAGGCACTCATGAAAAGATTATTTCACTTATCAACCATCCCAAGGCAATTGGGGTGGTTTGAGGAAGACTGGGAGCAGATTAGTCAGTTTGTCCGAAAAAATAATATAGATGGTATTGAATTGGGACTTACCACCAGTTATACACTGGAGCGCATTCCAAAAGAACTTATAGAAGGTGTACATCTTTCTTTTTATCCCATGTGGCTTGATTTTTGGCAAGGTGATATTGAAAAGGTTATCTCTATTTTAGGGAGTAGAGAAGCCCTTCTTGATTATTATGGAGGGGATAATAAGGAGGTAATGATTGCTTCTTATAAGAAGCAATATGAAAGAGCCAAGGCTTTGGGGGCCAAGTATATGGTGTTTCATGTGAGCCATGTACTCATTGAGGACTCTTTTACTTTTACTTATGATTATAGTGATGCAGAAGTATTAGAGGCAGCTGCTGAGCTTATAAATCGCGTGTTTGAAGAAGAAGAGGGACCTCTGTTGCTTTTTGAAAACTTATGGTGGCCAGGGTTAAATTACCTAAATCCTCAGCTTACAGCTTCTTTTTTAGAGAAAATTCATTATAAGAATAAGGGATATCTTCTTGATGTATCCCATCTTATTTTGACCAATCCTAAGATCGGCACTGAAGAAGAGGCCTATAGGTATATTAAAAAAGTTGTAGAAGCTTTAGGAGCTACTAAGAAGGATATAAAAGCTATTCATCTGAATAAAACCCTTCCAAAGCATTACATGGGTCGGGATCATAGCTACATCCTAAAGAAATATCAAGAGGCAAAATGGGGCTATGACAAAGATAAGATATTAAAGAGTCATATTAAGCAGATGGATGGACACCAACCCTTTGTTCATCCTATAGCCAAAAAAATAGTAGAATTGATTCAACCTGATTTTTGTATCTATGAAACATCTCCCCAGGATAGATATGAGCTTGCTTATTTTATCAAAAAACAAAATGAAGCTTTAGGCTTTTAAGCTAAAAAGAAGGAGAAAGAGCTGTTATAAAGACAAGTTTTAGTGTTGCTAAAGATGCTTTAACTTGGATTGATGACAGCTTTTATTATAGAATCCTATAATAAAATACTTTAGTTTAATGTTCCTAATAGAGTGACAGAGAGATAGGATAATAATTTAAAGATTGACACTAAACTTAATCAAGTATATAATAATTTTGTAACATTTAGTTAATAAATAGAAAGAAAACTATAAAGATATTAGTTTAGGTAAAAGAGGAGGATTTAATGTATGCGTATGCAGAAGATAGTTTTGGGGGTTTTTGTTGTAGCTAGCACATGGATGTTACCTAGTGTGGTTTATGGACAAGCTTTCGGTAAGGTTAATGCGGACACCTTGAATGTAAGACAAGAGCCTAATACGACTTCACGTATTCTTCAACAAGTAGGAGAAGGCACCTCTGTAGAGATTATGGAAGAGAAAAACGATTGGTTTAAATTACGTTTAAAAGATAATTCCATTGCATATGTTAAATCAGAATTTATAAATATAGATCGTGTAGTAGCCACTGTTGAAGTGAGTGGTGGATTAAATGTGAGAGATTATCCTTCTACTGATAAAGGGGAAATCATCGGTAAGTTTTATTCAGGTGATGAAACGGGTGTGCAGTATAAAGTAGGAGACTGGTATAGTATTCGTCAAGAAGGTTTTGAGGGATTTGTACATAAAGACTTTGTTAAACAAGACTTATTAGCTTATTTACCAAACAAAAACCTATCAGATGTTAAAAGGGTAACGGTAACACAAGAGCAAGTAAATGTACCTACCCAGGTGGCAAGCAAAAAGCCAACTACTCAAAATAAACAAGCTATTTCCCCTGCTAGTGGTAATAGTGGTGGAGATGTTGTAGCTTTTGCGAAACAATTTTTAGGTAATCCTTATGTTTATGGTGGGAATAGCTTAACCAATGGTGTGGATTGCTCTGGTTTTACCCAACAAGTGATGAAAAACTTTGGAGTGAGTATTAGTCGAAGCTCTAGTGCCCAATATGCCAATAATGGTTATGAAGTAAGTACAGACAATTTACAAAAAGGTGATCTTCTTTTCTTTGGCTATAGTGGGCGTGTTTCTCATGTAGGTATTTACATTGGAGGCGGCCAAATGATTCATGCATGTGATGAAAGAACAGGTATTATCATCAGTGATGCTTTTTCTAATAGCAAACCTTTTATTGGAGCAAAACGTGTACTCTAGAAGTAAGAGTAAGGTTAAAAAGTTATAAACAAGTGTAAAATGGTATTGGAGACGTAAGGATCCAGTACCATTTTTATATGTTAAGGTAGTTATGTATTTTAATATATAAAGAAAAGGAATACATAGAATTAAAAATATAAAAATAATTATATTGTATCAATAATACAATTATGATAAAATTCATGTAAAATAATGTACTAATTAGGGTTATTAGGAGAAAATACAAATCCAATAGTGGGCACTACGCAGGCAGTAAAAAAATTAATCACTTTTTACTAGGCTATTTTATTTTCCATAATACTTATAAGTATTACTTCTTATAAGTGGACATAGTTCGTTAAAAATAGAGAGAAGATGAAAAAGTAAAGGGCGTTTACCTTAGCTTATGAGGTGTCAAAGATACGAGAGAAAGAGATAATAAAGTTCTTGACAGAGATACTGGAAATATGTAACAATAGTAGAAATTTATACATAAAATTAAAAAGATGAAAAAGATAAGGTAAATGGAATAGGGGGAAATATAGATGAATAATCAGGAATGGCTATTAATTAAAAAGTATTTATTAGCAGAGGGAGAAACATTACCTCAGTATGTAGAAAGTGATCCCATGCATTGGAATTCAAGGTTATATATTGCTAGGACGTTGCAACGGTTAGGCAAGGAGCAGGAAGCTTATAGTGTTATGCGAAAGATTTATGAAGAAAATATTTTTCGCTTTGATAAAGGAATACATGGTGCTTATGAGGAATATATCATCGAAAAGGTTAAGTTTTTTGAAAGTTTAGCCCAGCTGAGTTTAGAAGTAACCCATGATCCTGCCCGAAGTATTCCTTATTTAGACGAAGCGCTTATTATGTTAGATGGAGCAGAAAGTGTTTATCCTTATGTAAATCCAACAGAGATTACTTGTTTGAAAAAATCTTATTTAGCTATGTAATAGTGAGAAAATTAATAGAGAACTTATAAGGGAGTGCAAGAGTTATGCACTCCCTTTACTGATTTTGGGTAAGAGGCGTATAATAAGGGGTAAAGGCTATAGTAAAAAAGTAATATACTCTTAAGATATACAAAATAAGTATTTAAAATGAAGTATTTAAAATGAAGTATTTAGAATAAAGGATTTAATAGATAACATTTAAAAGTGGAAAGGAGCCACCTATGCCAGTTGAATTTATTTTAGGAAGGGCCTCTAGTGGAAAGACAACCTATTGCTATGAACAAATAAGGAAAGAACTTAAGGAAAAAGCTTATACTCCCCTTATGCTTTTAGTTCCAGAACAATTTTCATTAGAAACCCAGGACCACTTGGCCCATCAGTTTTATCCTGGGTTACTTTATGTGGAAGTAGCTAGTTTTGATACATTAACAAGGCAAGTATTTAAGGAATTAGGAAAACCACAGCTTCCTATCATCGAGGATTTAGAACGGATGATGATTTTAAAAAAGATTATAGAGGAGCATAAAAAAGAACTGGTCTTTTTTAAAAAAAACAGTCAAGATACAGGCTTCATTGAAGAGATGAATCGCCTTATTACTATTTTTGAACAAGCAGGGGTGTCTACACAAACCTTGGGCGACTTTAGAAAAGGAGAACATACTTCTGCTTTGTTTCGTAGTAAATTACAAGATATTGAACGAATTTATGATGCTTTTCAAGAAGTTATGCAAGGCAAGTATTTAACGGCTGAGAAAAATATGACTTTATTGGCACAAAGGGTGTCCCAAAGTACATCATTAGCCCAAACGATGTTATGGATAGACGGGTTTTATGGCTTTACTGGGCCACAGCTCACTCTTTTAGGAGAACTTATGAAGGTTTGCCCAAAAGTTATTATTACCTTACCCAGTGATGGTATTTATGAGCTAGAACAAAGTGTTCGGGAGACGCACCCTTTTTATGAAAGTATCCGTACCTATCAACGTTTAATGGCTCTTTGTAAGGCCAGTCAGGTGACCTATACCACCCGATATCTAGAGCCTAGTCCGGAATTAAAGAAGTCACCTGAGCTTCTTTATTTGGAAAAGAATTATCTTAAAAATTATAGTCCAGCTTATGAGGAGGAAAGTCCTCATTTAAAATTGGCTCTCTATGGTAGTAAGAATCAAGAAGTCGAAGAAACAGCTAGGGAAATATTACATTTAATAAGAGATAAGGGCTATAGATATCGTGACATTGCCCTTATTGTAGGGGATTTAGGAGGTTATACTTCTGATTTAAAAAGTATTTTTAAAGAATATGAGATTCCTTATTTCTTAGATATGAAGCGCAATATTCATACCAATAGTTTAGTGGCTGTAATAGAAGGACTATTAGAAGTTCTGACCTCTTCCTATTCTTATAAAAGTATGATGGTTTTTTTGCGAACAGGTATGTTAGGCTTGGAAATGTCCGACATTGATCAACTAGAAAACTATCTTTTAGCTTATGGTATAAAAGGAAAAAGAAAATGGCATGAGTCTTGGTGCTTTGCAAAAGAAGATGACATTTGGAATGAGGAACAAATTAATCAAACACGACTGGCCATATTGAAGCCTTTAGATCACTTTGAAGCTTATTTAAAAAATGAAAAGGAGTTAACCATACAAAGGATTACAACGGCCCTTTATTACTTCCTAGAGGATATTCAGGCTTATACGACACTCCAACACCGTATTGAAGGGTATAAGCAAGAAGGGAATCGCCTTTTAGAATTAGAGCATACCCAGATTTGGGGACAAGTTATGATGATTTTTGAACGCTTAGTGGAGTTGTTAGGTGAACAGCCCATCCGTTTGAACCTTTATAAACGGATTATTAACACCAGCTTTTCTTATCTCAAGATGGGAATTATTCCACCAGCTAAAGACCAGGTACTTATTGGAACCTTGGACCGCACCCGTTTGCCTCGTATTAGAGCCATGTTTATACTGGGAACGAATGAAGGGCTTATTCCACAGGTAGATGAAGGACTTGCTCTTTTTACGGATATGGATAAGGTAGTCTTTGAAGGCTTGTGTAAGGGACAAAGTAATGAAAAAGAAAGACTTTATGAAACCCTGGTAAGTTCCAAACTTTATGCAGGGCAATTTGCAGTTTATACAGCCCTTACTCGGGCAACCCATAAGCTTTTTGTAAGTAGTCCACTAGCAGATGACAATGGGAAGCTTTTAAGGCCCTCTATGGTTTACTACCGGCTCAAAAGACTTTTTAGAAAAGAGGAAGAAGCTAAAGAGGAGACCGTATTACAGGAAGTGACACGTCCTCTTCCTACCTTTGGCTATATAGGAAGCAAGCTAAGAAGCTTCTTAGATGGGCAGGAACGAGAAGAAGACTGGAAGGATATTGTAAGTTGGTATAAGGAGAGCTCCAAGTGGAGAGAAAAGTTAGAAGGGCTAACCCACTATTTATTTTATACCAATCAACAACATTATTTAGATAAGGAAACGACAGCACTCCTTTATCCAGATGAACTAAAAACCAGTATTACCCGTTTGGAAAGCTTTAGAAACTGTGCTTGTTGTTATTTTATGCGCTATGGGATTAAAGCAGAGGAACGCCGTCTCTTTCAATGGGATAGTGCCCAAATTGGAACACTTTTTCATTTTACCTTGGAGCAATATCCTAAGGAATTAGAACTCTTAGATACCACTTGGGTAGAGGCGACTCCTGAGCAAATGGCCTATGGGATTAAACGGGCCACCCAAGTAGCGGTAGATAGGGTAAATGCTGCCCAGAGACAAGAAGGCCGATTTAAATATACACTTTCTAAAGTGGAGAAGATGACCAAAAGAGCTATACAAGCTTTAACGGAACAACTTAGAAAGGGAGAGTTTGTTCCTAAGGGCTATGAGATTAATTTTGCAGAGGGAGCCACTTTACCTCCTATTGAGATAGCCATTGATGAGAGTCGTAAGCTTTTTATTACAGGACAAATTGACCGAGTAGATGTTTATTATAAGAGCGAAAACGAAAGCTATATTAAGATATTAGATTATAAAACAGGGAATAAAAACTTTAGTTTATTAGAAGTTTACTATGGTTTACAATTACAGCTATTACTTTATTTGGATGCTTACTTAAAATTAAATAAAGGCTATGAACCAGGAGGGGTTTTTTACTTTCATATTGCCAATCCTTATGTAGACTATAAAGCAGGGATGACAGAAGAAGAGTTAGAGAGTAATAACTTAAAACAGTTTAAGCTTTCAGGCTTAGCACTGGAAAAAGAAGAGGTCATTGAAGCATTCGATAAGACTAAAAGTGGAATGACTGTTCCTGTAAGTATGAATAAGGATGGCAGTCTTAAGAAAGGTTCTTCTGTCGCCACACTGGAGCAGTTTGGAGAATTGGAACAACACATTATAGAGACCATTCGGGAGTTGGGGCGTGAAATATTAGAGGGAAAGGTAAGTGCCAAACCCTATAAACTAGGTGATAAGGAGCCTTGTACTTATTGCAAGTACAAGACTATTTGTCAATTTAATGAGGGGGAACCAGATAATGAGTATGAACAGATGCCCCATTTGGAGAAAGAAGAAATTTGGAAACGCTTAGCACAGCAGGTAGAGGAGGAAGAAAATAATGGCATGGACTAAAGCCCAAGAAGCAGCTATTCATCAACGTGGCGCTAATATTTTAGTATCAGCAGCTGCAGGTTCTGGTAAAACAGCTGTACTGACAGAGCGGGTTGTCAAACGAATCGTAGGAAATAAAGAAGAAGAACCTATTCCGATTGAACGTTTTTTGATTGTGACTTTTACCAGTGCCGCTGCCAATGAAATGAAGGAACGTATTGCTAGTAAATTAACAGAGCAAATTGCCCTTTTACAGGCTAAAGAAGAGGGAGAAAAGCAAATTGCCTATTTAGAAAAGCAACTTTCTCTTTTGCCTATGGCATCTATTTCAACTATTCATTCCTTTTGTTTAAAGGTTATTAAAGCCTACTTTCATCGATTAGGAATTGACCCCAACTTAAGAGTAGGTAATCAGGCGGAGTTAGCTTTGATGAAATTAGAGCTTTTGGAACAACTTCTAGAGGATAAGTTTGCAGAAGAGGATGAGGATTTTCTAAAATTAGCAGAGGTTTATGGCAATGTTCAAGGCCTTAGTCCATTGGTCAGTTTAATCATAGATATTCATACGTTCTCTAAAAGTACTCCTTTTCCAAAGATGTGGTTAGAGGAAAAGGTAGCTCTTTTTGAAAAAACCTATGAGCAATTAGAAGAAAGTCCTTGGGCTAAGCAGATGAAAGCCTATTTTCTTTCACAAGTCATGGATTTACAAACCCTCTATGAGGAAGCATTGACTATTTGTAACAAACCCAATGGGCCTGTACTCTATCAAGCCACCTTAGAGATGGACTATGCCTCTCTTAAGGAAGTGACAGAGGAAAGTTCTTTAGGAGAAATCATAACTGCTATTGAGCAAACGCAGTTTGGTAGGTTGCCAAGTAAAAAGCAAGAGTGTGATGAGGGACTGAAGGAGAGAGTAAAGAGCTATCGTGAGCTGATAAAGGAAGTGGTAAAGAGCTTAAAGGGGGATACAGTATTCCTCAAGGATGAAAAGCTTTTAGCACATATTCCTAAGGTAGGAGGCTTGATGAAAGCTTTGGCAGAGCTTATTACCTGCTTTGAGGAGAGGTATAAAGAGGCCAAGCTAGAAGCTGGTTTGGTGGATTACAGTGATCTTGAGCATTATTGTATGCAAGCCCTGATTGAGCCTGTATGTGATGAAAAGGGACAGCTGATAGAGGTAACTTATACCGAGGCCGCTAAAGAATTAAGTGAGTTCTACGAAGAAATTTATATCGATGAATATCAAGATAGTAATACCGTGCAAGAGACGATTTTAAAAGCGATTGCAGAAGGGAGCAAAGAAAAGGGGCCTACCCGATTTATGGTAGGGGATATGAAACAAAGTATTTATCGCTTCCGTTTAGCCAACCCTCTTATTTTTGCGCGTAAATATGAGCAGTGGGAAAAATATAGCTTGGATCAGGAAAACAACGTTAAGGAGTTATGCATCGACCTCTCTCAAAACTTTAGAAGCCGTGAAAATATATTAGAAGGTGCCAATGAACTTTTTGAACAATTAATGAGTCATGAAGTAGGTGAGTTAGAGTATGATGAGTTTGCTCGTCTAAAGGTAGGAAATCTCTATACAGAGGGGAACTTAGAAGTTTTAGAAGAGGGGGCTCTTTCTGGACCTATTGAACTTCATTTGCTAGAAGAAAATAGTGAAGAGGAGGATGAAGAGGAAGGTGAATTAGGAGACCTTAAAAAGGTAGAGAAGGAAGCCCTTTTAGTAGCTCATTTGATTGAAAAGCTCCTTAAAGGAGAAAGTAATCCCACCCATGTTTTTGATAAAGAACTAGGAGACTATCGGCCAGTAGAACCAAAGGATATTGTGATTCTCTTAAGGGCGACCAAAGGGAAAGCAGAGATTTTTGAGAAGGCACTTCTTCAAAAAGGAATAGGTGCTTATGCGGAATTAGGAAGTAGCTTTTTTGAAGCCTTGGAAGTGCAAACACTTATAGCCCTCCTTAAAATTATTGATAATCCCCTACAAGATATTCCTCTTCTGACAGTGCTACGCTCCCCTATTGTAGGTGTAAGCTTAGATGAGCTCGTGATTTTAAGGAAAACCTTAGAAGGCGATAGCTTTTATGCGGCTATGGAAGAAGCCGTACGGTTACAAGTAGCTAGTGAAAAGGTTAAAAGTTTTATAGAGGATTTAAAAAGGTGGCGAGAAGAAAGACCTCAAATGAGTCTAGAGGAACTTCTTTCTAACCTCTATGTAGAAACAGGGTATTATCGCTATGTGAGCATGCTACCAACAGGAGCTAAGAAAAAAGCAAATCTTAGAATGTTAAAAAAGTATGCTGAAGAATATGAGAAAAACAGTAATGGGAAACTTTGTAGTTTTATAGACTACTTAGATCGCCTTATGGAGACTTCAGAGGGATTAGAGGAAGCGAAATTGGTGGGAGATAATGATAACCTAGTACGTATTATGAGTATTCACAAAAGCAAAGGGTTGGAATTTGGCATTGTCTTTCTTTGTAATACAGATAAAAAGTTTAATAATCAAGATATTATGAAGAGTGTCCTTCAACATAGTGAGCTTGGATTAGGACCAGATTATGTAGATGTTGATCGCCATATTAAATACCCTACTATTCCTAAAATGGTGATTAAAAATCAGATTATCAGTGAGAATATTTCCGAGGAAATGCGGGTACTCTACGTGGCCTTAACACGGGCTAAAGAAAAATTATTTATCACAGGTGTCATAGGTGATATAGATAAGAAAATGGCTAGTTGGAGTGTCTATGGAGAACGTAAAACGAAGGCTCTTTTGCCTTTAGGTATCAAGCGAGGGGGTTCCTATCTGAACTGGATAGGCATGGCTCTTTATGCCCACCCTGATTTAAAGGAACTTAGAGAAGATAGAGGTTTAGCCCTCAACTACCAACTGGAAGGACGAGCGCGTTGGCAGCTTACACTGTGGCACCCCTCTGATTTAAGAATGCAAGATGAGAAACGCAAGGAACTAACAGAGAGTAATAAAGCGCTTTTAGAGAAATGGCAACCTGAAAAAGTTTTTGGACAATATAAAGAAGAGATTTACAGGCGTCTTAATTTTGAATATGCCCATCAAAAGGCCAGTCTTTTACCCACTAAAGTTTCTGTATCCGATTTAAAGAAACTGAATGTGATGCCTCAACAAGGAGCTACAGCTTTTGAGGGCAATCTAGAAAAACAAAAGGAAGTGCCTTATTTTATCAGACAACAAGAAAGTTTAAAGCCCACCCAAAGAGGAACTTTAATCCATACGTTGTTTGAACAGTGGGATTATTTGACCGTCACTTTGCCAGAAGAAATTAAAAAACAAGTAGAGCAACTCGTAAGGGAACACAGATTAGAAGAAGATGTTCTTCCACTCATAGATTATCATAAGCTTTCTCAGTTTGCTAACTCTTTAGTTGTTAGACGTATGGCGGCGTCAAAGAAGCTTTGGAAAGAAAAACAATTTATTTATCTTTTAAAGGCGAATGAGGTACAGGCTGACTATCCGGAGGATGAGGAGATTCTCCTTCAAGGCGTTATCGATGCTTTTTTTGTAGAGGAGGATGGCCTAGTCTTAGTGGATTATAAGACAGATTATATTGACTGGCAACATAAGGAGGAAGGCATCGCTAAGATGAAAGCTCGCTATAGTATCCAACTTAGCCTCTATGCTAAAGCCTTAAAAGAGATTACTGGCTTAGCTGTAAAAGAAAAATGGCTTTATCTTTATAGCATAGGAGAATGGGTAGTTCTTTAACAAGAGATAGAAAAGGAGTTCAAATGATAAAATTAATAGCAACGGATATGGATGGTACCTTACTGAATGAACGAGGTGAGCTACCAACAGATTTTGAAGAAGTTTATAAAACCCTAAAAAGGCAAGGGATACATTGGGTAGTAGCCAGTGGAAGACCTTATCCTACCTTAAAGCTTCAATTTGGAAAGTTGGGAGAAGAGATGCTCTTTATTGCAGAAAATGGGGCATTGGTTATGGAAGGAAATAAAAGGCTAGCAAGTCATGCCATGGAAGGGGAGTTAGCCAAAGAACTTATTTCCCTAGGCCAGAGTATTGAAGGCGTTAGCGTAGTAGTATGTACGCCCAAAGTAGCTTATATCAAAGAACCTCCAGAGGAAGCCATGAGGGAAATTGAAAAATACTATAAAAAGTATGAGAAGGTAGAAGATTTATTAGCCGTAGAAGAACCTATATTAAAAGTAACTTTTTGTGATTTAAAAGGTTGTGAGGAAAACAGTGCAGCTTTTGTAAGGTCTTATGAAGGAAGAGCACAAACCACTGTAGCTGGAGAGCTATGGTTAGATAGTATGGCATTAGGTGTAAACAAAGGGGTGGCTTTAGAAGATATTCAAAAGGGATTAGGTATTACTTATAAAGAGACAGCAGCATTTGGAGATTATCTGAATGACTATGAGTTATTACAGAAGGCTTATTATAGTTATGCCATGGCAAATGCCCATGAGGATTTAAAGAAGCTCGCTCGCTATGCGGCTAAAAGCAATAGGGAAAATGGGGTTATGGATGTTGTAAAGACATGGCTATATGATTAAAGGAAACTATGAGATAGAGACTTTTTTAGAAGAGTCTCTATTTTTTGTTTGTCACTTTTTAACTTGTCATTTTATATATAATGAGTTAGGAGGCACAGGGCATCCATGTATATTCTGTTGATGGTGAGAAATTCACGGGTCTCTTAACCCTCTTTTATGGGATAAGAATACTTTCCTTATACCACTTACAGGCTAAGAAAGTTTCACTTGGTTTAAAAGTGAAACTTTCTTAGCCTGTTTTTAGTAACTGATCACCCGTATTTTACTGCACAGAACTATAATAAGCTTTTTTAAGGACATCCTCTAATGAACCAATATCACGGATGGCCTGAGACATACCTTGAGTGAGGATGTTGGCCTTATCCATACTACTTTGCCAAGCAAACATGCCACCTAGGCAGTTATTACTTACATAGAGTCCTTTAAAGTAAATAGAAAGAAGATTATCGTAGCCATAAGCAAAATTATCAGAAGGATCTACAATATAAGGAGCTTTCG
>JAEYNQ010000159.1 GCA_023412455.1 Bacillota bacterium | reverse complement strand
CATACAGCTGCAAGAAAGATTACGATAATGTTTCTGATTCCTTTCTTTGTTTTAGGTACAGCCCTTGCTACTTATTGTGGCCAGAATGTGGGAGCAAAGGAGTATGGACGTATAAAACAAGGCATGAGAGATACTATTCTAGCAGCCTTGGGGTGGTGTGGGATTGCTTTAGTTATTCTATTCATGTTCTCACCCTACTTAGTTCAACTGATTACGGCAAGTGAGACAGTACAAATTATTGATACAGCCACCTTATACTTAAAGGTAAATGTGATTTTTTACTTTTTACCTGCAGTAATTTGTATACTGAGAAATAGTATGCAAGGCTTTGGAGATACAAAAACACCCTTAATATCTAGTGTGATTGAACTTATAGGAAAAGTTTTGATCGCCTATCTCCTAGTCCCTGTTATTGGGTATTTTGGTGTCATAGTATCCGAACCTATCGTTTGGTTATTTATGGTGATTCCATTAGTGATCAGTATAAAGAAAAATCCTTTTAAGAAAAGGGAGAATCGTAATACACAATCCATAGATAGTGAGAATGTGTAAAATAATAAAATAAATATCTTGAAAAATTACTAATTTTATAGCAATATTTATCGAATTTTATATATAATTCTATAAAATGTTATAGTAATAAGGACACATAAATGATATGATATAGATATACTATTTTAACTTAATAGGAGTATATAGATAAGCAAGTTAAGAACTGTTTTTATTCAGGTTCAACTATCTTATAGTTAAAGTAAAATGATAATATATACATGAAAGTTAAAAATGGTTTATCTATAACACAAATGTGGGGGGTATAATATGGATAATTCCGAGAGTGGCTTTGTAGAGAAGCGAAAAGAACCCAGATATGCCTGTGAATTAGAAGCATTAATTAGAAATGGCAGAAAGAGACTTTTTTGTCATATCACCAATATATCCTTAAGTGGTCTAGAAATTAGAACAGATGGACAAATAGAGATGGATGAATTTATAATAGAGTTTAAAGTGGAGCAAGATATATTTGCCTTATCTTGTCAAATGGTTTCTTTAATTGAACAAGAAACAGAATCTGTAATCCATGCAAAATTTATTATGATTCCTACTGATACCAGAAAGTATTTTGAAAACTTTTTGACATATGCTACCTTAACTTTTAAAAAGTTATAGGATACAATAAGAAGAATAAAAAGTATTCAAGGTATTATTACAAAAATGAAAAGTGAAATCGCGTAACGATACAAATGCCCACAAGCTGATGAAGCGAGTGGGTATTTTTTTGTAGCAGGGTAAGGCTAATGATATAAAAAAGATGTATTGACATTACCAGTAATTAGTGATAAGTTTGAAATATAAGAATATAATAATTATTATTAGAAGAGAATTAATTAAATAATCTGCTTGAGTAGTTTTTATAAGAACTGAGCATGATATTCATAAAAGAGAAATTAAAACAATGAAGGAATTTAGATTTTGTAATGAATATGAGGAGGAAAGAGTTATGAGTAAAGTATTATACATTAAGGCAAATGTTAAAAATGATGAAACATCAAGGACTTTCAAAGTTTCTAATAGTTTTATAGAAGAATATAAGAAGAATAATCCAGATGATGAAGTAGTTGTATTGGATTTGTATAAAGAGAAGATAGATTTTTTAAGATTAGAAGATTTAGGTGGCATTTTTGGACCTAAAGATGAAACAAGTAAAAATCATCCTATTCTCAAATATGCTTATCAATTTGCAGACGCAGATAAATATGTGATTGCAGCACCTATGTGGAATTTAAGTATCCCAGCTATTTTAAAAGCTTATATAGATTATGTAAGTGTGACAGGAATCACATTCAAATATACAGCAGAAGGTCCAGTAGGGCTACTCAAAGGAAAGAAAGCAGTACACATCGTTTCTAGAGGCGGTGAATATGGTAATGCACCTTATGAGATGGGAGATCGCTATTTAAGAGCTATATTAGGATTCTTCGGTATAGGAGAAATAGAAACGATTGCTATCGAAAATGTAGATGTGATAGGCGTCAATGTACAGGAAAAACTAGCAGAAGGAATAAGTAAAGCTAGTTTCCTTGCAAAAACATTTTAATGATCATAACACCCACAAGCTAATCATAGGGCTAGAGGAAAAACAGTTATGGAAGGCTAAGCTAAAAAATAAAATGTAAATAGAGGTACTTGCCTAATAAAAGGTAGGTACCTCTATTTATAGTCCAAAAAAGTGTAAAACTTATTTTACAAATTGAATATTTTACCATAAATACATGGGAACAAAAAATAAAATCCTTACGTCTATACTAAAGAGCGTTCTTGCTATAAGGAAAAGACAAACAATAAAAGCATCGGGTAAGAACATAAGTAGGAGGATCAAATGAAAAAATTAGTTGCAGCAATGATGATATTAGTAGCATCTACAACAGCATTAGTAGGATGTGGAGCTCAAAAAACAAATACAGAGGTTAATAGTAATACAGAGGCAGCAGTAGAAAAAGCACCATTAGAAGAGTTATTAAACCAAATGGTTGAAG
>JAEYNQ010000151.1 GCA_023412455.1 Bacillota bacterium | reverse complement strand
AATTTTTGTAATCTCCTCTTTGCATCTCTACATTATAGACTGTTCCCTGTTCATCGTGAACATAAATGTCTAAACGAATGCCTTTGCTTTCTAAAAGTAAGTCGATTACTTTTTGCTCCTGAGGTATTACTACCCTATCTATTTTTATAGCTAGTATTTTTTCCAATACCCTTTTACATACTTCTTGGTCTGTCATTACCTTGGCAAAAAGGAAGTCATCTTCTAAGTTAAGCTCTTTAATTGTTTTATTCACTTGTTTCTCCTTGCAATTGTATTACTTAAATATATTATACCCTATGTTTACCCCTTAATAAACATATGATAAACACCTTTTTCACTAAAAAAGTTGTATTTGCTCCACATCTTCTATCTTCATATGTGTGGCTACTAAATCTTCTAGGTCATCTCCTTTTTTGTGCTCACTTCTTAGATACTGTTTACCATTTTTAAGACGTGAGGAAATGAGGTTGAGCACATAGATATTATCAAAGCGGTTATAAATAGACTCGCCGCCTAATCCTGATAAGCAAATGAGCTGGGTATTGCTCTTCTTAGCAATGTCCATAAGGGGTTTGAGTAGATGCTCTGCATTGGTTTGGGCAAAGGGGTTGTCCATGACTAATACCTTTCCATCTTCATATTCTGCAAATATGTCTGTGTCGTCTCTTCGCATAAAGGAGAGCAGGCTTGAGAGAATGACAAAGGCGGATAGGAAGCCTTCTCCTCCTGAGTTTTTAGAAACATCTGCCCAGCTAATAGGATATTCCCTTTCTTCTTCTATCTTGTAAAGCTTGATTTCTATATTCCCTATACCTACCACATCATTATAGAGATTCTTAGTGGTAATCTGGCTACCTACCAGTTCCTCTATTTGTTCATTTTTTTCTAGATTTTGAATGCCTCTGTCTGTAAGTAAATCCAGGAAATCTCTTAGCCTTTGCTTGTAAAGGTTTTCTTGTTCTTCCCATTTAGGCAGCAGAAGCTTCAGCATCTTAATAGTCCTATTTCGAATGGTAATCGTAGAATTCTTATCGATTTTACCCATATGCCGATGAACCTCCTGGATATATTCAAGAAGTATTTCTAGGACCTTCTCCTTCTCTTCGCCGATCATGGCAATGTCTACCTCTAGCTTGGCAATCAGGTCGCTGTAGGAAGAGAGTATGTTCTCTAGCTGTTCTAGAAAAATATCTGGTGTCTCTGTAATCTCTTCTAATTTTTCTAATGGTATGCTAAAGAAGTCCTCCTTAAAACATTCCTTCCTCATGATGCGTTCTAGGTTTTGTTCTACTTGACGCTGCTTTTTACGCGCTTCTTCTTTCCCTGCCTTATAATCTCTAAGGAGTTTACCTCTTAGGGTGCTAAGCTCCTCTACTTTTATCTCCAGTAAGGTAGGTGCTGCCTCTTCCTCAGCACCTGAAAGGTACTCATATTCCTTCAAATATTCTAGGTTATCTTTGTACTGCTTCTGCCTATTGAGAACTTCTTTAAAGAGCTCCTTTTGCCTGGATAGTTCTTGGTTTTTCTGTCTTTTAACTGCCTTAAAATCCATAGCTTTAATAAGCTCTCTTGGCTTAGGTGCTGTTTCTCCTACTTTTTCTTGAAGAGCTTTTATTTGACCATCCATCTTTGTTTCTAGCTTAGCTATTTGAATCTTACTAGCATTTATTTTACTCTCTAAACCCTTGATTTTATCTTTTACAGCGACTAGTTCTTTTTTGATTTCAGCTTCTAAGAAACGGTCATAGAAAAGGGTGCGATAGTCTTGCTCTGTCAGCTGATACTCCCCTTGTTTATCCATAAGCTCATCCTCTGCTTGTTTAAAACGACCTTGGGCTTTTTCTAAATTCTTTTCTAGTAGAAGCTGATCGCCTTGAATCTTCTCAGTAATACTATTATATCTCGCTTCTAGGTCTTCTATATCTTTTAAAAGCCGTTCCCCCTGTGTATAGCCCTCAAACTTAGTCAGCTTATCCTTGAGTTCACCAATGCCTCTATTATAATTGGCTCTCTCCTCTTCTGCCCTTTGGTAGTCTTCTTCAAGCTGAGCTTTAGTAAGTTCAGCTTGGCAAACCTCTTCTGCTTGCTGTTTGAGCTGAGTCTCTAACTTTTCCAGCTCCTTTTTTTGCTTATAATACTGAAGATATGCCTTTAGGAGCTGCTGAAGGTCACGATGCTCTCTTTGAATGGTCCTTAAAGTATTTTCTGTATCTTTTAGTTTTTCTTCTAAGTCCTTTTGAGCCTTTTCAAGTAAGGCATTAGATTGACGTAAGGCATTCAGCTCCTCTTTTTTTCTCTCAATTCCTTGAGTATGGGCCTCTAACTTCTTCTCGGCTTCATGATAATTATCTTTACTTACCTTTTGATAAAAGATGAGATTTTTCTTTCCTTCATAAAAAGAGAGGTCTTCCTTTTTCCTTGCAAGTTTTTCTTGAAGCTGACTGAGCTGTAATGCTTTGGCCCCTAGTAACTCCTCTAGGCCTTTCTCATCTAGAAGCTTCTGATTAAAGGCGATGATAAAGCTTACCTTTTCTAAGGTATAGACCTTATTGCCTTCTCCGTTTCCTTGCTGCTCTAGGTCTTCTTTCTTAATAATAGGAATTGGAAAAGAGGTATAAAGGTCTAGGGTCTCACCCTGTAATTTAGCTAGGTCTTTTTGAGGCATAATGAGAGCGTAAGGGATAAAGGGGTTACTTGCTACTAGTTTCTCATTTTCCTCTAAGGACTTATAATTATGCTTGAGCCAGTCCATCCCATAGACATAATGAATGTCTTGGCTTTTCAGTCTGTCTTCTAGCGCTTTAGGGATTTCTAGTATTTTGCCTGTTTTAAGCTTTTGATAGGCCTCTTCCTTTTTCTCTAGCTCACTTTCTAGCTCCCTTCGCTCTGCACTAAGTTGTCCTAGCTTATGGTCAAAGGCTACCATGATTTTTTCTTCTTCAAAAACTAGGTCTTGTGCCAAATCAATATACTTCATGGCTGCCCTACGCTCTTCTAGTTCTTGATTGTAGATTGCCAGTTGCTTTTGTAATTGCCTTTCGCCTTCTTCTTCCTGCCATAGTGCTTTTTCTAAATCTTGTACATCTCGCCTACCGACCTTTAGCTTTTCTTCCTGCTCTTCTCTGGTATTTTTCAGCTGTGCCATGGTTTTTTCTAGCTTTTCCTCATGGTGCTTTCTAGCTTCTAGCTTATCTTCTAGGAAGCCTTCTTCATATTCACCCATAATGTTTCTACTCAAAGGAGCTTCATAGGTGCTATTAAAGCTTTCTTCTAGGCGATCAAACTGTTTGATTTGTTCTAGAAGCTGCCCTTTCTTTTGGCTGCTCTTATTTTTCATCTCATTGAGGCTAGTGATGTGTTGTGTCAGACGAAGACGTTCTTTTTTTGTGGCTTGGATATGTTGCTCTAAGTCATGGAGTGCTTGATTTTTGTGGTTTAGAGCTTCTTCATAGTAGCATCTTAAGCTATAGCCTATACGACCTCGCTCTGGGGTTAGGTCTTTGTCCTTTTGCTTCATGATTTCTAGAGCATTTTCACACTCTTGAACCTCTTTGGAAGCCTCCGTGTAAGCCTTATAGAGCTTGGCACATTCTTGACTATTTTTACGTTTCGTTAAAGAGGCTTTCGTGGCTTCTTGGCAACCTATCTCCTCTTTAAGGGCTGTGACTGTCTCCTGCTCCTTGAGCTTCTCATCTTCTAGACTATAAAACTCATAAGATAAAGCCTCGTAGTCTATTTGGCGAAGCATCTCCTCTATTTCTTCCATATGAAGCTCTAGTGCCTTTTGCTCCTTTTCACAGTCCCTATTGGCTACTGTCAAATACTGTATAAACTGAGCAATGCTCTTTTCTATAGCCTTCATTTGTTGGAGCTCACATTGAAACTGGGTTGCCTCTTGTATAAGTACTTGTGCTTCTTCCTTAAAGGTATCAATAGTTGCCTTGTGCTGAATCTTTGACTGATTGGCTTTATATTGATGGATGTATTTCACCACAAGCTCTGTGAATTTCTTGATTCTACCTTCTTCCTTGGTAAGCTTGTCTTCTATAGTAGGCAGGAACCATTTTTCTATTAAACCTTTCTCATCTTTGGCTTCTGCAAATAACTTGGAGAGTCCTGATTCTTCAAGATTGATTTTTTTAATAATGCTTTCCCATTCTTTATGATTAATTTTGTATTCTTCAAGATGCTCAAAGTAACGACGCGCTTGGGTGGATTGGTTAAGATCATAATAATTAAACGGGTAGTTCTTATCCTTTTTAAGTTCTTCTAAAAGCTTTTTGACCTCTATAAAACCTTTTAGCCTTTTTTGCTCATTTTGGGTTTCTACTAAGGGGATGTGATGGATATCATAAGGTCCTCTATGGGTATACTCGTGAATATAGGTGAGGATTTCTAGCTCTTCCTGACTTTGCTCATCTCCTTGGTCTTGCTTCTTTCTCACCATCATTCCCGTTAATACATAGCCTGCTCCCCCATCTAGCTGCCACTCTACTAAAATATGGGTCGGTTTAGAGGTAGTGAAATAGCTTTTAAAAGGTCTGTCTTTCGTATCTCTATACCTTTTTTGCACAAAAGGGGCTGTCATCATTTGAACAAGGACAGACTTTCCCCCTCCATTACGTAAGGAAAGGAGGGTACTTTCTGTAGCCAGATGAAAGCTCTCATCATCGATGCGAATGGCATTATTGTTGTAATTTAAATTAATGATGCGTAGGGTATTGATTTTACTCATCTGCCACCTCTCCTAATACTTTTAGCACACGGCTATAGTTATTTTTATTGAGTAGGTTCCAATCCATGAAGTGGTCTAACTTCTTGGTCGTTTTAATCATGTCATCCTGCTCTATATAATCAATAAGTCCTTGATTTTGGAGGAACATTAAGAGGGTATAGATAAAACCCTCTTTAGTCGTCTTTGCTCTAGAGCCTCTGTCGTCACTACGCAAGGCTTCAAAAGCTTCTAGCATATTTGAAAAAGCTAAGCCTTCTTTTTCTTCCTCCTGGGACTGGGTAGCACCTTGACGCAAACGTTCTGTTATACAGTTGAGAAATTCTCCTGTTTTCATATACTCTCTCGATTTGCTGCTCCTGCCTTGGGAGTCATAGAACTCCACTAATAGGGTAAGGATTACAAATTGGGATAGGTAATAGTCCTTATCTGTTGCCCCAGACCTGCAGAGACTACTTTTTAACTCTGCTTTAGAGAAGCCTAAAAGGTGATTGTCTTCTTGGGGAATAAGATAGATCACATTACTATAGCGTTCTACCTGACTACCTGCTGCCTCTGCCTGACTTTTCACCAGGTACATCACCTCTTCACTCTCTGTATAAGCACGATAAAGCTCTCTTTCCTCTTCTTCTCCTAGTTCTCTATGATTTAATAAATAATAGAATATCTTTTGACTCAGTTTGATCTCTGTTATTTCATATGCCATCCCATTTGTCGTCCTTTCTTCTTTTGTTAACCGATGCTTAATATCCCTCTATTTCTATCATCTCAAAATAAACATTGGTACATATGACGCGTCTTATAGCACCTGTTTCACTTGTGAGGTTTTCAAAGACAACGGCTTCTTCCTCTTCTAGCTTATAGGCCCTTACTTCCTTCATTTTATGAAAGCGTGGTTCTTCTCTTACTAGTTCTAGTACACATTCATTAAGCTGAAAGCTTAGGAGTTCATCGGTGAGGTAGGCTTCCTTTTCCTCTTTTAGTACTGCCACATCTATCGTTCTGACCTTTAAAAGCTCAATAACCACTTCACGAAAAATCTCTATGGTTGGGACTAGCTCTAGCATCCATTCTCTTTGTTCTACTTTTTTCTTTAGCTGCCTGAGTGAAATACCTCCCTCTTCAAAGGCAAGGCTCATGATTACCTTTAAGCAGTTTTTATATTTAAGTAGCTTTTCTCTCAGTCTTTGTGCCTGCTCTTCTTGCCAAGCTTCTTCATCAAAGGAAAGGATTTCTCCTTCATCTTCTACTTGTTTTTCCCTAATAGGTTTTTGAAACTGAAGGGCTTTATTAAGGTTATAGCTCTTTTCTACAGGCTTATTAAATAGCGGTCCTAGGAACTGCTCTACTTGCCTCAAGTAACTTACCTCACCTAAAAGCTTATCATAGAGCTCCGTCCTGATATTAAAACGCTTAATAAGGGACATTTGAGAAATATCTTCAAGCTCTTTGGTATAGAGACTCTTTAAATCAAAGTGACTCAGTAGTATCCTTTGATGTTCATCTAAGGTACGTGCTAAATAGTTTTCTATGGTTTTTAAATGCCCTAGATTTTCCCTGTCTGTTTTCTCTAGTTTTTTTACATTGATATCTTGCTCTTCTAGCTCTTTAATTCGCTCTGATACCACCTGTTTGTGTCTTTCAAACTTTTGCTTAGTGTGGGTTAAGGCACTTAGATTTTCTTCTAAAAGGGTTTTATACTCCTGCACCGAATAACTTAGGGCATTTTGCCTTATGCGACGCATGGCTTCTTCCATCTTTTTGATTTGAACCCTTAAGGATTTAAAGATGTTTTTAATATCCTCAACTGCCTTATCATATGTAGCCTTCTCTAGGTGTAGTTTAAAAATCATCTCTTGTATGGTAAGCTTCATATTGCCTTCGATTTCTAGAGTGGCAAGGAGCATGGAGTAGCCAGACTCCGTTAGATAGTAGGAAGTCCTTCGCACTTCATTATCAATATACACGATTTCGTTGGCAATAAAGCTAATGTGCATATCCTTATAAACGCCTTCATTGAAGTCAAAGCCTGAAAAATACATGGCCTTTCCTTCGTCACATAAAATAACGTTAACAATAAATTCGCCTAGGGCTTTACAAGCTTCATAAGAAAGAGGTTTCTTGAAGTAGCGTGTATTGATGGCATCAATATAACCCCCTATATCATCCATGGTGCAATACTCATCCTTTAGAGACTGCTCCATAATATAAAGGAGCACAGCAAAAATCAGATTGGTCTGCTCGTGAAAGGCCTCTACCCCATATTGCTTCCATGTCCCTTTTTGCATGCTATTTTTATAAAGAAGGGCATATGCCCCTACATTTTTCATCCTTTGCTCAAAATGATTTAGAAATTCAAATTCCATGACTTCTCCTTAGTCCTTATTTCCTTGTCCTCAAATCTTCATTATTTCCTTCTTCTAAAATCTTCATTTATTAAAACTTTTTGGTATCAAATTCCCCATATTAAATTTCTGATATTAAATCTTTACTATTTAAAATCCCTACTATTTAAAATCTCTTGGGGGATGTAGCGCTCTGCTTCTAAGATTTCCCTCATCTGCTTTTGGGTAATTTCATCAAAGAAAGGAAAGAAAGTACCCTTTAAATGCTTGTTTTGCCCTTCTTTGGTTTGAGGCAAATTTAATTTTTGACTTGTTGCCTTTTTTATCATTAGCATATAGGCTTCTTTAAAAGGTAGTATTTGTTGTGCCTCACTAAAAGCCTCTTGTAAACTCTCAAAAATGCCTATTCCTTCATAGTCTAGGTCTCCAAAGTAAAGGAGTGTGTTCTCTTCCTTGGATAAGTAGGGCTCTACCCCCCAGGAAAAATCTTTAAAGCTCTTACAAACCCCTTTCCCTCCGCCATAAATCAGTGTACCTATAGGTACGCCTAGAATATGACTATGCCCTGCTAATAAATAGCGCCGCATACTATAAAATGTATCCATATTTTCGAGTATTAAAACATGCTGTGGTACCTCCTTATGATGGGCATAATAAGCCAGTGGCTCTGCGGTTTCATAAATATGAAGCCTCTCTATGCCAATCCCCAAATTTTTAAGCAGTCGCTTGCCACCTTCCTGTTTCAAATATTTCTCTTTCCCCCAGATCTCAAAGCTTCTCTCATTCATAGAAATAGGTTCCTCTAAAGCGCCTTTTGTGTGGTCTAAAAAGTAGCTCAGCTGCTTGATAGATTCTCTATCTTTTACATATTGGGACATGTTTTTCCTATAGTAGCTTAGATCCATTAAGGGATTGAAGCCGTATATCATTTCATGCTCATACATACTGTAATCTTCTTCTAAAGGGATTACTTTGTATGCCTGATAGAGGGCAGGTTTTTTTCCATTAAGCTTGCTACTTTTGATGGGTGTAATGATTCCTTCTTCTATATCCTGTTTAACCTTTTCATAAAGCGACCTATATTCCTCTATTTTATAGAAGTTGCTTATTTCATCTAATGTCACTTTCTTCTTTTGAAGCACTCTAATAGACTTCATATAGCCTCCTGTACTTTTTGCTCATTGATTTCTTTGTCTTAAGTATAGCATCTTTTCTGATTATTATACTCATCTATTTATAGGCAACTACTTTTGAGCTTTATTATAAATGAACCAAAAAAGGCAATAACCATGTATTCCTTAGCCTCAGTTATTGCCTTTTATTTGAGTTTTGAATATATCCTAGGAATTCTAGCATTTCCTCATCCACATCTTCCATTGTTCCTTCAGTATTTAGAAATATCTTGCTGGTCTCATCCTCTAGTAGAATATTGGCGTCTTCCATACATCTATTTTAAAATGTATAAATATGTCTTCCTTTATTAAAAGGATCGAAAGTACATATAAAGATAACAAAGCTGAGCTATAGAGCCTTACAGTAGCTCTGCATCCTCTTTTCTCATTAGCTGTCTCTCCCATTACTTACTACACCACCATTTTTTGATCTTGTTTCACTGCTACCCTTATTGCTTTGGTAACAGACTTTTTGTCCTATACTTTGGTAAAATTAGGCTTCAAATAAAGATAGTATTTCCTCTTTACTTAACTGACTAATCATCATTTGTTCTCCTGATAAGACACTTTCAGTTAGGTCTTGCTTTTTATCCTGGAGCTGTTTAATTTTTTCTTCAATGGTATTTTGAGTGATGAGCTTGAAAACTTGCACATTATTATGCTGGCCGATACGATAGGCTCTGTCTGTGGCTTGATTTTGTGCAGCTAGGTTCCACCAAGGGTCATAATGAATGACAACATCTGCCCCTGTAAGATTAAGTCCTACACCCCCTGCTTTTAAAGAGATAAGAAATACCTGTGTATCTCCTTGGTTAAAAGCTTCTACCATATCCCTCCTTTTCTCTGCTTTCACATTGCCTTTTAGTAAGCTATAGCTAATACCCTCATGGGCCAGCCTAGTGGCAAGCAAATCTAACATGGTGGTAAATTGAGAGAATAAAAGAATCTTATGTCCAGAAGAGGTGGTGTTTTCTATAAGTTCCATACATGCTTCTAACTTACCACTTTCTCCCTCATAGCCCTCTACAAATAAGCTGGGATGACAACAAATCTGTCTTAACCTGGTGAGTAAAGCAAGCATTTTGATTTGAGATTTGTCAATACCTTCTGCTTGGATTTGCTGAAGAAGTTCTTCTTTGGCCCTTAGTGCATAGCTTAAATAGACCTTTTCTTGCTCACTTGCAAGTGGAACAAAGATTGTGTTTTCTGTTTTCTCTGGCAGTTCTTCTAATACCTCTGTTTTTAATCTTCGTAAAATAAAGGGTGCTATCATACTTTTAAGTCTTTCTAACACTTCTTCATCCTCATCTTTTAAAATGGGGATTTCTATTTCCTTCCTAAACTGTGTCTCTGTAAAAAGATAACCAGGCATAACAAAATCAAAGATGCTCCATAGTTCTGCTAAACGATTTTCTATTGGTGTACCTGTTAGCGCCATACGTTTGATACTTTTAATCTCTTTCACTGCTTTAGCATTAAGGGTTTGGCTATTTTTAATGTATTGTGCTTCATCAATGACACAGTAATAGAAGGTAACCTTTTGGTACAGCTCTAAATCTCTTTTTAAAAGGTCATAAGAGGTAATTACCACATCATATTCTTCTATTTTTTGAAGCTTTTCTTCTCTTTGCACTTGATTGCCTGTTATAGCTAGTACTTTTAAATCTGGAGCAAATTTTTCACATTCACTGGCCCAGTTAAAAACCAAAGAAGTTGGGCATATGATGAGTGACGTTCCTTCCCCTTTTTCTGCACTTAATACAGTGATCATCTGTAAGGTTTTCCCTAGCCCCATATCATCTGCTAAAATCCCTCCAAAGTGATAGGCTCCCAACATACTCATCCATTTATAGCCTTCTAGCTGATAGTGCCTTAATTGGGCTTTAATAAATGGCGGCACAAGTAACTGCTTTTCTTCAATTTCTTCAAAATCTATAATGAGTTTCTTATAGGCTGTATCCTTATGCGCTTTTAAAGTTTTTTCTTTTTTAAGTAGTCGATCTAAATATAAGGCTCTATATTTCTGAACTTGAATCTCATCTCTTTTAAAATCTTTATCCGTCAGGTTTAGACCTTTAGCTAACTGATCAAGGTCTCTTATCCCTTCCCCTCTTAAATCTACAAAATCACCACTTTTTAAGCGATAATATTTGCGTTTAGCATCATAGGCTTCAAGGAGCTTAGCAAGCTCTTGCTTGGGTATACCTAAGCAATCTAAATCTATATTGAGCCAATCCTCAGAGAGCCTAATGCCTACTGCCATCGTTTTAGCGCCATGTACCTTAGTCTTTCTAATGGTATCACTGACATACACCTCTCCTACTGCAGTGAATTTCTCTATGCCTTCAGAAATCACCTGATAGAGGCTATCTTCATCGGTTAGAATATAGCCCTCTTTAGCTGATTCAAAACCATAATAACTAAGAAGACCTTGAATATGCTCCTCTTTTAACCCATCTCTTATTTCCTCTGGCGCTTGTTGACCTTTAGTAGGCTCATAGGCTTGCTCTCCATAGCGATAAACGACTTGAGCAGTAAGGCGACTTCCTTTTACTAAATCAAAACGAAACTCTGCTTGCAATTCTGGCAAGGCGTAAGCTTCTAATTGTTCTAATTCTCCTGCTATTTCTATATAATCCTCTATGGCATCTAATATATAACGCTTAATCTTAGGCATTTCTTCTTTACTAAATACTAGGCATTGCCCCTTACTTTCTTGAAGAGCTTTATAGATCGGCCATAGCTTTCGCCTAAAATTTATGCTGGTACGATACACACATGCCTCATCCCATAAATAATTGCCTCCATAAAGGGGCTTTAGTTTAAGCATTTCTTCATCTTTTAGCTTTAAAGTAAAATGCTCTTGGTCTGCCACTAATACAAACCTTATATCAGGAGAGGTATCTACCCATTCTTTAGGGCTTGCCCATTCTTTATACTTATTGAAAAAGGTAGTAAATATTGCCTCACTTAAAACAAGGGTTTCTGCCTTACCAGAAACATGCTCATCTGTTTCAAATTGGCTACGTTCCATAAGGAGATTAATAATGGCTTTCTCACTAGGGGCAACACGTTCTATATCACACTTAATCCACTGTCCATTGCCATATAAGCTGCTTCTTTTACCTATAAAATCCTTCCCTAGTGTCATTAGGTCTTGCACTTCATAAAGCTTGTCTTCACCTATCTTCAAGCTCAAACTCACTGCCTCTATCCCTTCGGGATCCTCCTTTGACAAGTAATGGAAGGTAGGAATAACCTGCAAAGGCAAATGCTCCGGTTTGCTTGGCATCATAGCATACTGGGTATGGGCATAATGATGCACTAAGCTTTCTATAAGCACGTTTGCTTCCTCAGATGGTTGTATGAGATGCTTTATTCCTTCACCATAGACAGGTACAACTGGGACACTCTCCTTTTGCATAAGTGTGGCTATGACATGGCGACACATCCCCTCATAAGCAAAAGCTTCACCACATTGACAACTATACCCTTCTACCGATGTTTCTGCTTGATTTAAAGCAATTTGCACCTTATATATTTCATCATCTTGAACATAGGCCGTTACAGCTTTACCCTCCCCTGTAGCTATAATGCTAAGACCGCTTACTTGCCCTTTTTGAAAACTTTTGAGCCCTTGTTCAAAGACAGCTCCATTAATAGCTAATTTTCTTAGCTTTCCTTGTTCCATTATCTCTATTCTCCTTCTTCTAAACGTATATTACAGAAGTAGTTTTTCTTTTCTATTTCTTTCTTCACTTTATTAAGATGCTTTTTAGAAAATGCGATGGTATGCTTTAGCTCCTTGCCTTCACTCTTCCTAATAGTTTGACTTTCTAGGAGATCCTTCATAATATCTTGGTCTTCGCACTCAATCACCATGACGTTCTTAATAGTGACCTTTTGTTGATCCTTTTGCCACTGCTTAAAAACCAGCTCTACTTGGCTTGGCAAAGGCTTAGTACACTGCCTTTTTAGATACTCTAAAATTTCGCTTAAAGTTATTTCTTCATTAAATGCCTTTAAAGCAGCATAAAAATTGAGTGCATATAGACTTTCTTCTTCTTTTATGAGCTTTTCACAAAAATGGTCAAAGAAAATTTCATGCTGATACTTTTTAGTACTCTTTCCTACATGAATTACCAAACCTTCATCTACCCATAAATCATTTGGTACTTGCCCTTGAGTAGAGGGGTCTATATAATCTTTACTCTTACCAAACAAGTAGGCACCTAAGGGAGTAATCTTAATATATGCCACCTTGAAAAAGTGGTATGTATTAAGGGTGTAGTCCTCATAGGTTACATCTTCTTGGAGGGCTACATCCATTAGCCCTAAAGGTACTAGCCCTTCTAATATAAGGACATCTAAATAACGTGCTTCTACCTCTTCCCAATTTTCTATGATATCTCCGTAATAGTAGTTATTCTCCTTTATTGTAATAGTCTGTACCTCCTCCACTAAGAAAGTACGCCAACATTTATAAAGCTGTTCCTTTATGGCACCCATATTCACCCATTCACCTTCGGGTAATCCGCATAATAATCTACATATCTTTTTTCTTACCTCTGGCATTTTGTGACCCAAAGCAACTTCTAGCTTAGATGCTTTAATCCGTTCTACTTCATTATAAGCATGGTTATTTTGATAGCCTTCAAATAAAAGCTTGGCTTGCTCAGCAAAGGGTATAGATAAAAAGTGATTACCTTTAGGTCCTAAAGTAAGATTAGTCTTCTCTACCTGGAGCACACCTGCTGCCAGCATATGGGTGATTAAGCCATACAACCTTGTAGCTTCTTTTCCATTTTTCATAGAGTCTATGGATATATATTTGCCCTCATACTCCTGGTGACTTATTATTTTATTTATATTTTTTAAGGAAGGCTTAGTGGGATATTGACCTGCCTTTGTTACTTTGAGCTGACCTGTCCCTGCTAGTTGCACCACTTTAACCCAGTCCTGTGCCAAGGTATCTTTATTGCGAAATACACGATATTGCCTTAAGGTTTTACCATTGACTAATTCATGTTTGATCTCCAAGCCAGGACGTTCAATAAATTTCTCCAATAGAGAAGCTATACAATCGGGTATCCTGCCATCTATAAAATAAAGACACATTAAGGAATTCTTAGTCAGGCTATCTTGTGTTTGTCCATAAAGCTTACAGAGCCTACTAGCTTCTGTCATTAATAAATAGTGCTGATTAATGACTGCATCCGTTACAATAGCCTTTTCTAGTTCTGATAGTTTGTCCCATATCTCCTTTAAATTCGTCGTACTGGAAAGATAGGTTTCTAAAGTCCTTATTAATTGTGGTTTACTATATTTAACTATAGATAATCCTGCTCGTTTTACTAATGCCTCTAATGGAAGATTTGCCCAATTATAGTGATAACTTGTTATATTTAATTTACTTAATTGTTTTTTTATAGAGTCCGTCATCTACCCGTCCTTCTTTCTTCACAAATATTCTACTCTCACCTAATATCTTATCTATAAATATACCAACACTTTTCGATTCTCAATGTTTTGAAGTATTCTAGCCCATCACTCTATTCCCTAGTATAACATACTTTTACCATTATTCTAGGTGCTAAAAAAGGCAATAACCTTGTGTTCCCTAGACCCGGTTATTGCCTTTTATTTGAGTTACTTTTTAGCTTCTTTAATCCTTGTTATTTCTTCTATAGACAGCTTAGTCAATCGAGCTATATCCTCTACTGATACATTGGCAGCTAGCATATTAAGTACTAATAGTGTTCTCTCTAGCTCTATACCCTGTTCAATTCCTTGCTCTATTCCTTTTTCTATTCCTTTTTCTATTCCTTGTTCCATTCCTTCTTCATATTTCAGGCGATCACGTTCTAATAGTGTCATGTACTCCACCTCCGTTTTTTGATCTTGTTTCACTGCTACTACCTTTTCATGAATAGTCTTTACTAGATTGCTCTTTGTATGTGCCACATAGTCATCATTTGAGTTTTGAATATATCCTAGGAATTCTAGCATTTCCTCATCCACATCTTCCATTGTTCCTTCAGTATTTAGAAATACCTTGCTCGTCTCATCCTCTAGTAGAATATTTGCATCCTCCATACATCTATTTCTAAATGTATAAATATGTCTACCTTTATTAAAAGGATCGAAAGTACATATAAAGATAACAAAGCTGAGCTATAGAGCCTTACAGTAGCTCTGCATCCTCTTTTCTCATTTTCTCTATTTCTTTAACGCTTAATTCTACCACCTTAGCAATTTGATCTACAGGTATATTAAGCATTAGCATATTATGAATGATTCTTATCTTTTCTTGTTC
>JAEYNQ010000096.1 GCA_023412455.1 Bacillota bacterium | reverse complement strand
CCCCACTTGTCCCCACTTCATACCACTTTCTTATATTCTATGCTTTTATAGTGAGAATTTCAAGTAAAATATGTGAAATCAAACAGGTAAATTTGTAATAGTCAGCAAAATGGATTAACACCCTCCTGAGTAGGTTGAGAACTCTCCCCCTAAACCCCTTATAGACTAGGAAATTGCCACTTGAAATCCAAGTTGAACTTTACTCATTCCAGAACAAAAAAGGAGCTGTTCCACTAAGAATGAACAACTCCCCATAAAATAGGCAATTAAAATAAAATAGGCCCTCCCTAAGTGACAAGTTTTATTATTTCACTTGTTCACATAGAAGAGAGCCTATCCAATTAAAATCAACTCATAGAATAACTTCTTTACTTATTGATTCATTACTTCTCTATAATACTTTACGATCTCCTTATCCAGTCTTAAACTCAAAGAATATATGGCTTTATCTTTAAAAAAACCTTGTTGTACACTCACTAGTCGTTTATTGAGGTCAGATTGCAATACAGATATACTTTTTGGCATCATTTTCATAGTCAATCCCCCTTAAAAATTAAAAATAATCTCTCTCTAATTGAAGTATACTCCCTGTTTTGGAAAAAATCAACAATTATTCTTAATTTTTGGATAACTTAAACCCTTTTTGAAGGCTTTCGACAGATAAAAATTCCAATTATTCCCATTATTATGGATAAAATGGCAACTACTTGGGAGGCTGGGAACTGAATGATTGGCAAAAGGAGTTGGTCTGTACGTAGTCCTTCAATCCAATAGCGTCCTATACCATAACCTATAAGATAGGTAAAAAAGAGCTGACCATCATATTTCTTATATCTACGCATTATAAAAAGTAGGATTAATAATAAAACATTCCAGGTCGACTCATAAAAAAAGGCAGGATGAACCTGAATGTACTCTGCTCCAAAGGCGGTCTGAATATTTTGCAATACCTTTTCTGAAAAAGGAGGTTTCGCCTGCTCCTTTAGTAAGCGCATGGCCCATTTACTATTGGTATAGTCCCCAAAGACCTCCATATTTACAAAATTGCCATAACGTCCTATGGCTTGCCCAAGGGTAAGTCCAAAAACAGCTATATCTCCAAACTTAAAGAAATCTATTTTCTTAATCTTAGTAAATACGATAGCCACTAGAATAGATACAATAACCGCTCCATAAATGGCAATCCCACCTTGGCGAAGATTCAGAATCTCTCCCCAATGTTCCTTATAATAATCCCAATTAAATATAACATAATAAGTACGTGCCCCTAATAAGGCAAAAAGAATATCATATAGAATAAAATCAATGATTAAATCCGAATTAAGTCCTTCTTTTTTAGCAATAAACATGGACAATAAAGTTCCTAAAATAATCCCCGTTGTGAGTATAATCCCATACCAATACACCGGTAATCCGAAAAGTTCAAAGGCAATGGGATTAATGTGAAACTCAAGATTCAGATAGGGAAAATAAATATTTGGCATAATACTCCTCCTTTTCTTTATTCTCCAATTATAGGTCATTTACTATGAGATGTAAACGACCTTGCCCCAACTAATACTCGCTCCACCTAAACAGAGAGGTACAATTATTAAATTATTCTCCCCATCTTTAAGCCAATTAAAGCTCTCCTATTACTTTGGTCCATCAGCAATACTTTGAAGTAAGCCTTTTATGATTTTTGTGTTTTTATTAGAATACCACTCAGGACCTTGAGAAATACCTTCTGCTGTGATCTCTAGTCCCATTTCGTCATCCCCAATCTTCCCCTCTCCCACTATAATACCATTCTTAAAATCTACATTCAGCTTTTCTGCCTTATCCAAAATTTGTTGTAATAAATTATAGTGAGGTATAGAATCTACATTATGTGTATGAAGTATTTCACCTGTTGTATCTGTGTATCTGGCACAGCACTCATCCAACTCAATCTCAACAAATCTTTGATCTATCTTTTTCATCACTTCATTCTCCATTTTGTACAACGTTACATAATTTCTATAATCATGATACATTGTTGTTATACCAATCACATAGGGCTCAGCTATAACATAATAAGGCCATAAAGTTCTACTGTTATGACGCCCTATGTCCATATATTCTGAACAAACTACACCATCAGCAGAATAAATATTAAAATAAATACAATCTGACATATGTAGCCCAAATCCACCATCCTGTGTTTCCCAATGGGCAAGTGGAATGCGATCATATATCATAAGTTCATCCGAACCATTCCCATCAATGTCCACACACTTAATAATAAATGGAGGAGCATCATATCTATATTCAAAATCAAGGGATTCAGAAGAACTCGCAAAATCTTTTGCATGTTCAATTTGATCCTGTGCTCTTTTTTCAACCTCTGCGATTTTCTGTAAATAATAGTGTGCTGTTTCTGGTGTTACAGAAATACTATAATCTGAAGTATCATATTCTTGCCCTACAGAAGATGTATTTTGTGGTAATCGTTTTGTTTCTAAACTTAAAAGACTACCTTGTACTATAAAAACAGAACTTAAAACAATTGCTATTAATCGTTTTATCCTTTTTGGTTTTTTCATTTTTATCCCCTTTTTGCTTCTCTTATATATAAGAGATCCTATAATTCCCAAAGTAACCTCCCTATCATTTGTACCCTTCACAGCGCCAGAAATCACCTCTATGCTAAGAATAAAATCATCCTTTATCTTTATGTATATGGCCTTATTCAATCTATCCACTTAAGTATAACCTATCCACCTATTCCTATCCACTTAAAATGACACGAACCATCAAAGATGCTACAAAATTCAGTAGAATCTATATTAACAAAGTGGAACGCGTGCTAAAATTGTCAAATTGGTCCTTGGTCATCTATGCCACAATAAAAACTGGTTTGAAAAGAAATGTGAGCACTATTAGCAGCAAATTAACGCTTTGAAGAGAGTTTAACTCTTGAGAAACAAGGTTCGATGTGATACACTAAAAGGTGTTGCATTGGTTCCTTTCTTTTTGAGAGAGAATTTCTATAAATAGGTAAAACTAAAACTGTTCATAATGGGTTTGAATATTGGATGATCCATTTGGTGCGTGACCCTACATCCAATACAAAACTAAACTATTAGGAACTGTACAAGCATGTTTTCCAGCCCATTATCTGAAAAATGTGTATAGACTATGCACTTTTAAATGGGTTGATTTAACATGGGATTGTATTGATAAGAAAATGAAACATTAGCATAAAATAGTGTAAATGCAAATAACTAAACCCTAAAACATTGAAAACAAAGGAGATTGAAATAATTATGAAACTTGGTATCGTCGGATTACCGAACGTAGGTAAAAGTACCTTATTTAATGCATTGACCAAAGCTGGGGCTGAATCAGCAAACTACCCTTTTTGTACCATTGAACCCAATGTAGGTGTTGTGGCTGTTCCAGACCCACGTCTTGAGAAATTACGCCAAATGTATGATTCTAAACGTGTACTCCCTGCTGTTGTAGAATTTGTGGATATTGCGGGGCTTATTAAAGGCGCCAGTAAGGGAGAAGGCTTAGGGAACCAGTTCCTGTCTCATATTCGAGAAGTAGATGCTATTGTTCAAGTTGTCCGTTGTTTTGAAAATGAGAACATTGTACATGTTGATAAAACAGTAGACCCACTAAGAGATATTGAAACCATTAACTTAGAGTTAGTTTTTGCTGATATGGAAGTGCTCGAGCGTCGTATATCTAAAACCATTAAAGGGGCTAAAGGGGATAAAGCCTTAGCAAAAGAATTGGAAATTCTTCAAAAGGTTTACCAGACTTTAGAAGAAGGTAAGGCTGCCCGTACTTTATTAGGGGAAGATGAAGAACAAGATGCTTTTATTACTTCTCTTTGCCTGATTACAGCTAAACCTGTTCTCTATGCTGCTAATATTTCAGAAGATGACTTAGTTGGTAAAGTGGAAAATGACTATGTTAAAGCCGTTCGCCAGTTTGCTATGGAAAACGGAGCAGATACCTTTACGGTATGTGCTCAAATCGAGCAAGAGCTATCTGAGCTTTCTGATGAAGAGCGTGCTGTTTTCTTACAAGATCTTGGTCTAACTTGCACAGGTTTTGATACACTCATTGCAGAAAGTTACAAGCTTCTTGGTCTTATCAGCTATTTAACAGCTGGCCCTCAAGAAGTACGAGCTTGGACCATCACCAAAGGAACCAAAGCACCTGGTGCTGCTGGAAAAATTCACTCTGACTTTGAAAGAGGTTTTATCCGTGCTGAAATTGTTAACTTTGATGACCTGATGGCTTGTGGTTCCTATACTGCCGCCAAAGATAAAGGACTTGTTCGCCTGGAGGGAAAAGAGTATGTTGTTCAAGATGGTGATATCATTCTTTTCCGTTTCAACGTATAAGAGCTTGTATTTTCATACAATTCCCTTTGTCTTTATACGTATTAAAAATCTCTAAAGACCATTAAAGAAGACCTTCGTCTTAAGTTGAAGGTCTTCTTTTTATTGGGTATTTTCTGCTCTTATAAAGAGCTATTATTCTGTCTCATCGTCTAAAGTATGATAGGCATCGGCTACTTTCGTTTCCTCTTTTTTGCTGCCTTCCTTGTTTTTATCCTTTGATTGGCCTCCTTCTTGAGAGAACTTAGAGACTAAGTCCGGTACTTTGGCAAGAAAACCTGGGATCATATCAATAAGCTTTGTGACACTATCTTGACCTTTAATAGAAATAAGCTGAGTGGTTCCATTTTGAATGACCAACATGGCACTGGGTGTCATACGTGCCCCTAAGCCACCTGCCCCTGCATCTGTACCACCATCTACTGTACGCTCTCTTTCTTTTCTCTTCTCTGAAAATTTTGAGCTAGCAGTTGAGCCTGCTGCTACACCAAAACTAACATCTACTAAAGGGACTAAAATGGTATCTTCAATGTGAATAGGTTCCCCCACAACTGTCTTGGTGGTAATAAAGTTTTCAAGTTTTGCTATTAATTCATCCATATTCTGATTTACCTTGTTTTCCATAACTATTCTTCCTCTCTTTGATTGATCCAATGACTAATCATTGTTCTTATTTCTTTATTCATTAACCCCTGGAGCCCTATCTTTACAAAAGTAATCAACCGGAAATGTCCTGCAAAAGAAAGATCTCCTCCTATCCCAGCGCCTTCAAAATCCCCTTGGATAACGCCATAGCGATAGTACCACGGAAACACTAAAGTCAGTAACGCCATTAGTTCACCTGTATCCGCTGGATCTTCCTTGCCAATGACTAAGTGAAAATAAAAAGTTTTAGGTTTTAACGTCTGTAGTGTCTTACCTACTGCTTTTATTCCTGCTTTTAGCACCTGACCTAAACCTGGTGTGGTTAGAAATTTTTTTATCTGGTCCCAATCCATAGGCTTCTTTTTTTCTTCTTCTCCTTTTCCCAAAAGCTCACGCTTCTTAGTAGAACCTCTAGTAAAAGAGGATTCGGTTATTTCTTCTAAATTACCTGAAGCCATTTTTCTTTCCTTTGAAACCATTGGTGCCTCATTGGATTTATTGGGAGGCTTGGTACGCTCTTTTGACTTTTTTAAACTATTTATTAAAAAATTCTGCTTACCAGGATAAATCTCTAACCCCAATAACTTAATCCTCCCACTTGTCTCTTGTCCATCGATCCTATGCCTTAGCTTAACAAGATGAAAAAGTATAATCTCTATTTCTCCCTCTAATCGTTCATACCTTTCATAGTATCCCTTATAGGAAATAGGACCGAGAAGGACTAGAGCTAGAAGACCTAAAATAAGAATTATACCTAGCAAAAGAAGGCTGAGGATTGCTTTTAGAATGAGCCATAAAATTGCCATGTTTCACCTCACTTATTCTGTCTTTAAAGCCTCATAGGTTGTTGTTTTTTCATTATAAAGCGTATCCACAAGCTGATAGACTTGCTCTAATGCTTTGGTTTTACTTCTGGCAATAGCCAACATATAGCTTTGATCATATTTTGAGGAGATATATTGGCTTTCTATTATATCAAAAAGCATCCCTTGATGATAGGAGGTACATACTATATAAAGTTTTTGGCTACTCCTTTTATTTCTTTTTATAGCGCGTACACTATTAGGGTGTACACCTTTTTCAACCCACAGGGTTTTTGATACCTTCATAGCTATTTTCCCTCACGTACCTCTTTTTATTTTGTTCTTTATGCTCTTTAGTATACCATTCCTCCTAGCATTTGACCATAAATTCCTTTAATTATATGCTTTCTTATTGTATAATACTAGGTGAATTTGTAGAAATTAATTTTTTTGAAAGGATGTTTTTATGACTTATTTAGAAAGCTTAAACTGGGAACCTTGGATTTTTCGTGCAATAGGTGCCTTCATCTTTTTGCTTTTCTTTTTACTCTTTAGAAAATTACTTCGTCAATTGATCCTTGGGCTTTTAGCCAAAATCCATCTTAAAAAGCTGGAATTAGGCTCAAAGCTTACAGAAGCCCTTCAAAAGCCACTGGATTACCTCTTTTTATTTACAGCTTTTTGGGGTGCACTTTGTGTTTCTCCACTTGTACACTACACCGTAGCCAGTGACCTGTCTTTTTGGGCACCTCATGCCGCTTTTCCTTTTTCCTTTCTACCTTTTAAGGGCATGACCAAGCTTTATACTATTGTTTTTGTTAGCATTGCCACTTGGGGCATTTATAATCTAGAAGTTGTTTATGAAAGTCTTCTCTTTGGATTAAATAACAAGCTAGAAATTACGGATAACACCCTTCTTATTCGTTTTACTTCCCGATTGGTTCGCTTTTTCACTCTTATTATAGGTGGAGCCATTGTCCTATCTCTCCTATTTGGTGATATTGGAGGAATCATTACAGGTGTTGGTCTAGGAGGTGTTGCTTTTGCCTTTATTTCCAAAGATGCCCTCTCCAATATTCTATCTGGCGTACTCCTTATGCTGGATAAGCCTTTTATTATTGGTGACTGGGTAGAAGTTTCTGGCATAGAAGGGGTTATTGAAGATATTAGTTTTCGTAGTACCCGTATTCGTACCTTTACCCAGGGAGTTGTTGTCATTCCCAATGCCAAAATAGGCAACGAAAATATTATCAATTGGTCTCGTATGGAAAAGCGTCGGGTAAAATTCCAACTTACATTAGCTTATGATACCCCCCTTCCTCAGCTTCAGACCTGCATCACTCAAATAAAAAATGCGTTAGCCTCCCACCCTTCTATTGAGCAAAGCTCTTATTTGGTAGCTCTTGAGAATTTAGGAGACTATTCCCTTAATATTCAAGTTCTCTTCTTCTCTTTAGCCACTGACTATGCTTCTTATTTACAGTTAAAAGAAGCCATCAACTTCCGTATTCTAGAGATTTGTGAGAAGGAAAACATCACTATTGCCTTTCCAACTCAAACTCTTCAAGTTCACTCTTCTTAGGAGAGAGCTTGAAAGAGTTTCTCTTTTTCATCTATTGTATCTGACTATTTTTTTTAATACAAAAATACATAAAAGGAGTGTTATTATGAAAAGTATTAAATCACTTATTTTAATAAGCCTTTTTCTTATTTGTTTTGTTCCTCTTCCTACCTTTGCTACGGATTATTATGTTCCTGAGGCTCAGGAAAAACATTGGGAAGATCAACATCAAGCTATTGCTCATGCATTAGGGCGTATTGACGGTTCTGATTACACTAATTGCCTAGAAGCTTTTGAGCAAAATTATGCCAAAGGCTTTCGTGTATTCGAGGTAGATATGGCCCTATCTACAGATGACCAGCTGGTATTCCTTCATGACTGGAACACCTTTTGGGGGCTTACTATTGGAAAAGGAGTTTTAGGAGGAGCCACCAGTTTTTCTCGTTATGATGCCCAGCTCATTAAAGGAAAGTATACTACTTTATCTGCTACGGAGCTCCTTACTCTTCTTAAGACTCATCCAGATATGTATTTAGTAACGGATACTAAAACCATCGAACCCGAGCTTTTCAAACTACAAATGCGTCTTTTAGTAGAGACTGCTACAGCTATTGAGCCCTCTATTATAGATCGCCTTATTATTCAGGTTTATAATGAAGAAACAGCTAGTGCCTTAGAGGAAGTCTACCCCTTTAAAAATGTTATTTATACCCTCTATACTTCACCAGACCGTTATGATGCTCAAAAGGTAAAAGAAACCCTTTTAAAACATAACTATCGGGTACTTACAATGCCCACTTCACTCATTAATGAACGTCTTCTCAAGGTTGCTAAAGAATGTGATGTAAAAATCTTTACCCATACTATTAATACAACACAAGAGGTGGTAGAACAAAAGGCCAAAGGCATTTTTGGCTTTTATACGGATTGGCTTACACCTGCTACTATTCACTATTCTGCTAATCCTCTTTTATCTCAAAACATCTCCCTACGCATTAATGACCGTTTTATTCATACACCTGTTCCTGCTTATTTCAATGAGGGAACCACTTTAGTTCCTCTACATACTGTTTCTGAAGCCTTTGGGCTTGCCCTCTACTATGAGCCTAGTCTCAGAAAAATTACCTTAAAAGGTGACCATACTTTAGAGCTTCATTTAGGGCATCCTATTGCCTATGTGGATGGGGTTCCTACTCCCCTTACCTTAGCTCCCCAAACTGTAGAAGGGACAACTATGGTTCCTATCCGTTTTATTGCAGAAGCACTGAACCTCAAAGTAGACTGGGATGAAAACCAAAAGATTATTTCGATTTATTCCCTTACCCCTTTAGGACTTTCTGAGTAACGTCGTACTAAAAACCTAGTTTATAATCTTCTTATCTGTCTTTCTTTAATTAAAAAAACCTTCTTAAAGTAAATGCTTAGTTAAACGCTGCATACTCTAAGAAGGCTTTTTTATTACTTACCTAGCACTATTTCTCTAACTTCTAGATCTGTTTAGCTCTTCTAAAACTAAGCAAACTACTACACCTGCAATAGCCAGGAAATTTACCATGACCTACCTATGAATGGATAAATAGAACCTTTTTAGCAAATACTATCTCTATTCTCTATTAAGGAGTGTGCATAATGCGTATAAAAATGGTAGCTACACGAGATGGTGAAACAAAATATGCGGATTTGCCTATGCCTGTTGAACAATTACTTCAACTCCGCGCAACCGTGCTAGATCGGAATACAGCTGGCCATATCACAGGTGCAGATGTAAAATGCTATGATGAAGAAGGCCAAGAAATAGAAAATATCTTTTTACTTAATGAGCATTTATTATAAAAAGGGGGCTATTTATGCTCCCTTTTACTTTGGCCTTTTTGTAAGTATTACAGCTTCTGCATAGCTGCTTTCATCACACTAGAAATATCCCCATTAATGACCAAATCTGCTTTACCATCTGCTGAGGTGGCGCTCTTATTAATGAGAACCAAATGCTTACCTTTGAAGTAATTTATAAGCCCTGCTGCTGGATAGACGATAAGTGAAGTCCCTCCAATAATTAATGTATCTGCCTGAGTAATAGCTTGCACTGCACCAGAAATCACCTCATCCTCTAATCCCTCTTCATAGAGCACTACATCTGGCTTAATGGTTTCACCACACTTTTTACACTTTGGAACACCTTCTGCTTGCAGTATATAGGCTACATCATAAAAGGCATGACAGTTCATACAATAGTTGCGAAGTACAGAACCATGCAACTCATACACCACCTGACTTCCAGCTGCCTGATGCAACCCATCAATATTCTGGGTAACTACAGCCTTTAGTTTTCCCATTTTCTCCAGTTGGGCTAAGGCATTATGGCAATCATTAGGTTTTGCTTCAACATACACCAGATTCTTCCTATAGAAGTCAAAAAATTCTTTGGGATAGTCCATAAAAAAGGAGTGGGATACTGCCTCCTCGGGTGTAAAGCTACATTTTAGTTCTTTACTAAAAAGTCCATTGGAGCTACGAAAATCAGGTATTCCACTTGCTGTCGATACACCTGCACCACCGAAAAATACGATATGGTCACTTTCACGTAGAATATTAGCTAGTTCTTGTATTTTTTTATTCATAAAATCATCTCCACCTTTATTATTCTACTATTATAGCACCGATTATCCCTTCTTATTAACTCTCCCATGAGCAAAAGCCTTCTCCTCATAAAGCATTTGATCTGCCTTATGCATAAGGGCTACTATATTGGTATCTTGCTCTATGTATTCTTCATACCCCACGCTAATGGTTAAGGAATAAGGAAGATTATGCTCCCTACAAATAGCATCTAAATGTGCATGTAATTCATCCCTTAAGGCTTCAGGAGTAGCTAAGCCATCTGTTTCCCAAATCAGGCAAAATTCATCGCCTCCCATACGGGCTGGAAAGGCTTTATATTTGTTGGCCACTTGACGAAGCATTTCTGCTACTAATTGAAGAGCATGGTCACCCTCTGCATGCCCAAAATTATCATTAATTTGCTTGAAGCGATTCACATCCATAAGAAAGAAATAGCCTCTTTGATTTTTAGTCTTATTGGTTATATGGTTAAATAAGTATTCATCTGCCTTTCGCCGATTATTTAAGCCCGTTAAAGCATCTCTAGAAATCTGAGCTTCCTGAAAGCTTACAAACACAATTAATAAAGAGATAGTTGTAGCAATCCAAGAGGTAGGGAGTCCGTCAACAACAATCTGCAGAAATCCTCCAACAGATGGCAATATAGGAAAGGCTGCCATCACAAAGGCTTCGCCACGTTTGGTATGATTTTTTTCCCTTAATCCCCTCCATAAAGAGTGGACAACAGCTGTTACAATATACAAATAAGCTATGATATTCTGGACCACATAATAATTCCCTCTATGGTATACATTTTGAGCATCCACATAAAAAAGCCATCCCGTTTTAATAGAGCTAAAAGATAAAAAAAGCAAGAAGCCCACGGGAATTAATACGAGCCTTTTTATGTGAAGGCCTAGTTTCCTATAGTGTCCAAGCTTTTCTTCATTAAAAATAAACCAGCATAGACTAGCCACTGCTATCTGCACCATATAGATTGCTCGTAATAGACTGTTCCCAAAGGGAGAAAGTGGTAAAATTTGGTTTTGCCCTAGGGCACAAATAATATTAATAATTGGTAAGAGCATGGTGGCTAAAACCGTCCTTCTAAAAGCCACTACCTCATTGTTTAAACCGATATTGTTTTTGGTCTTAATGTAGATAAAAAAGAGTAGCACTAAACAAATTATTTCTATTTCAATGTATAATAATAAAGTATGCATGTCCTTCACCTCTCTGGTTGTCTTAGCTGATACTTATACCCTTTTGTCCTCCTTAAGCTTATCCATTATTTCTAATATTATAACATATTTCTACATATTTCAGCAACCAGCCCACCTGCCTTAAGTAAAAAGGCATTGCACTCTTTTTAAAGACATGCAATGCCGAATACTCTACTCTATTATTGCCATTTTTATTATTTTTCTCAATAAAAGCCTAATGATTCTAACAAATCCAATTGGTTAGATTCCGATAAATCACCTAAAATACCCATTTCACTCATTTTGTCCACAACGGTTTTACTTACCTTGGTACGTGTTCTAAAATCATCTTTGGATAAGAAAGGGCCTTCTTTTACAGCTTGTACCACAGCTTCTGCTGCCTTCTCTCCTAACCCATCAATGGAACTTAAAGAAGGCATAATCTTACCCTCTATAATTTGAAAACGCTTATCATGGGCTTTTTCTATATCAATAGGTAAAAACTCAAATCCTCTGGCATACATTTCTTGAACAAGACGCATATCTTTGAGAGTATCTTGCTCTTTGGCCGTTTGTTGATCCTTGCCCTTACTCATCAGCTCCTTCATGTGATATTCTAGCCTCTCTTTTCCTTGGCACATCAGCTCATAAGAAAAAGCAGAAGCCCGAATGCTAAAATAAGCTGTATAGTAAGCAAGAGGATAGAAAATCTTATACCAAGCAATACGCCAAGCCATCATAACATAGGCAGCAGCATGGGCTTTGGGGAACATATATTTAATTTTTTTACAAGACCAAATATACCAATCGGGCACACCCTTTTCTAGCATGGCTTCTTCCCATTCTGGCTTTAGTCCTTTCCCCTTACGCACACTCTCCATAATGGTAAAGGAAAGCCCCTTATCCATACCTTGGTTAATAAGATAAGTCATAATATCATCACGGGTACAAATAACAGAAGAAATAGTTCCCTTTCCTTCTTCAATCAAAGTTTGAGCATTGCCTAGCCACACGTCTGTTCCATGGGACAAACCAGAAATACGCACCAAATCTGAAAAACTCTGAGGCTTAGCGTCTAAAAGCATTTGGATAACAAAGTCTGTCCCAAATTCAGGAACCCCTAGGCATCCTAAAGGAATACCTCCAATGTCTTGGGGTGTAATCCCCAAGGCTTCTGTACTGTGGAATAAAGACATAACAGATTTATCATCTAATTTAATGGTCTTGGCATCAATCCCCGTAATATCCTCTAAACGCCTAATAATGGTAGGATCATCATGGCCTAGAATATCTAATTTGAGTAAGTTATGGTCGATGGAGTGATACTCAAAGTGGGTCGTAATAATAGGGGTGGTCATATCATTAGCGGGATGTTGAATAGCGGTAAATTCGTAGATTTCTCGGTCATGGGGCACAACAATAATACCTCCTGGATGCTGACCCGTAGTACGCTTTGCTCCTGTACATCCTTCTGCTAAACGGCGCATTTCTGCCCGTCTTTTGGTTTCATGACGCTCTTCAAAATATTTATAAACATAGGCTAAAGCCGTCTTTTCTGCCATGGTGCCTATGGTTCCTGCACGAAAAGCCTTACCTTCCCCAAAGATAACCTCCACATACTTATGGGCTTTTGCCTGATAATCACCTGAAAAGTTTAAGTCGATATCGGGTTCCTTATCTCCCTTAAAACCTAAAAAGGTTTCAAAAGGAATATCATGACCTTCCTTTAAAAGTTCTTGTCCACATCTAGGGCACTTCGCATCTGGCATGTCACAGCCTGAGCGTCCTGCATAGGCTTTAACAGCCTCTGAATCAAAATCCACATAATAACAGGCTGGACAAATATAATGAGGGGAAAGAGGATTAACTTCAGTGATTCCTGACATGGTTGCTGCAAAAGAGGAACCTACAGAACCCCTAGAGCCTACTAAATAGCCATGAGCATTGGAATCCCATACCAGTTTTTGAGCAATTATATACATTACGGCAAAGCCATTAGAAATAATAGAATTCAATTCTCTTTCTAATCGTTCAACTACTACATCTGGCAAATCAGGACCATAGATTTCATGGGCTTTATCATAACAAATTTTAGTAAGTGTAGCATCTGAGTCAGGAATCTCAGGTGGACATTTATCCGGGAGGACAGGTGAAATCTTATCAATTTGATCATTAATAAGAAGCGTATTGGTAATCACCACTTCTTCTGCTTTTTCCTCACCTAAATAACTAAACTCCTCCAACATTTCTTGAGTGGTACGCAAATACAATGGCGCTTGCTCATCTGCATCTTTAAATCCCTTTCCTGCCATCATAATGCGCCTATAGACTTCATCTTCAGGATCCATAAAATGAACATCACACGTAGCTACAACAGGCTTTTGATAACGCTCACCAAGGGCTACAATCCGACGATTATAGTCTCTTAAATCCTCCTCTGTTTCTGCGGGGTATTTATCGCTTTTAAGCATAAAGCTATTATTCCCAGTAGGTTGAATCTCCAAGTAATCATAAAACTGCACAATACGTCTTAATTCTTGTTCATCCTTCTCTTTAATAAGGGCTTGAAAAAGCTCCCCTGCCTCACAGGCTGACCCAATAATTAACCCTTCTCGGTATTTTTCAATTAAACTTTTGGGCATACGTGGACGACGGTTAAAATAGTCTAGGTGAGAAGCCGATACAAGACGATTCAAATTGATACGCCCTGTCTCATTTTTAATTAAAATTATACCATGATAAGAAGGCATCTTTTTGACGGCCTCAGGTGAAGCTTTAGAAAGGCTTTCTAGTTCATCTAAATGATGAATCCCTTTTTCTTGAAGTATTTCAATAAACTTCACAAAAATTTCTCCTGTAGCCGTGGCATCATCTACTGCCCGATGGTGATTTTCTAAGCTAACCTCTAAAGCCTTGGCCACTGTGTTCAGTTTAAAGTTATTGAGCCCAGGCAAAAGTACCCGTGCCAGTGAAACCGTATCGACTACTGTATAGTCACATACTAAACCTTGTCTTTTGGCATTGGCTTCAATAAAGCTATAATCAAAGTCTGCATTATGGGCTACCAGTGCACAACCCTGACAAAAGCTTAAAAATTGGGGCAAGATGGTTTCAATAGAAGGGGCCTCCCGTACCATCTTATCGGATATGCCTGTTAACTCTTGAATCGGATAGGGAATCGCTACCCCTGGGTTTACAAACTCACTAAAGGTATCAACCATTTGCCCTCCTACCACCTTGACCGCACCCACCTCAATGATGCGATTATGCGTGGGACTAAAACCTGTGGTCTCTAGGTCAAACACCACATAGGCATCTTGTAAACTTTGATTTTTAGAAGCAACTACCAATTGCTTCAAATCATCCACAAAATAACCTTCTACACCATAGATGACCTTAAAAGGTTCATCTTTTTTTACACAATGATTGGCTATAGGAAAGGCTTGTAAGCAACCATGATCCGTAATAGCTAAAGCCGGCATTCCCCATTCCTTAGCCCGATCAATGATTTTATGGATATCCACGACCCCATCCATATCACTCATAACCGTATGAAGATGCAATTCTACACGTTTTACAGGGCTTTTATCCATTCGCTTTGTTGTAAAATCAGTGGTAGGTTTAATCCCTCTAATAGAGCCAAGTCCAATCTCCTTATCAAAACTGTCTAGGAGTGCCATACCTTTTACAAGGTAAAAACTTCCTTTTTTGAGGTTTTCTAAAAGATCTGGTAACTCTTCATTTTTCACAAAACATTTTGCAGTAATCGTATCGGTAAAATCTGTAATATCAAAAATAACAATGGTTTTTTCGTTTCGAATTTCACGGGTATCCAGGGCCAAAACTTTTCCCCTTATAACGACTTCACCTATCTCCTCTTGAATATCACTAATAGGGGTAATGGGTCCCTCACAGTTGCGGCCATAAAAGACCTCTGGATCCGTAGCTGGACGACGCTGCATTTTAGGAGCTGCTGCCTGAGCCTCTTGGGTCTTGGGCTCCTTAACTGGTGTCTCCTGTACAACAACCTGCTGCATCACTGTACCCACCTCTTTTTTAAGGCGACTTTCATTTTCTTGTTGAAGAGAGGAGCCTGTCCCTACACAATAATCAAATTGTAAATAAAGCTTACGTCCAAGGCGTACCTCAAAAACTTCTTCCAAAAACTGACGGACTTCTTGAGATTTTTTACGTGCCCATAAGCTTTCTTCTAAAGTTAGGTGAAGTGTCTCTCCTGCCACTTTCCACTTGGCATTTTTAATCATCATATATACCGAAGGACTTTGCTCCATAAGTTCATAAAGCAAACTGTCCCTATAATCTTCTAAAATAGCTTTTAATGTCATATCCTCCTCTAACGCATACTGCATTAAAAGATGAACAGCCACAGGCGTGGTTGAAAAAACCTGTTTCTTAATCTGTTCTTCCATTTTCTTAACTTGTAATTGATGAATAAGCCGCTTACTGCATAAATTAAATGTAAGGGCTTTTGTTGTTTGATTTAAAAAGACTTCTTTCACCTCCACTTTTCTAAAGAGGCTCTCTAAGTCTTCTCTTACCTTTAATTCAGTTAATACTTCAAAAAAAGCTTTTGTTCTAACTTCCATTCTTTCACCCACTGCTCTTTCGTGTTACTGACGTGTGTCTACTCCTTTATTGTATGTGTTTTTAAGAGATATAACAAGTATTCCCCCTTAAAAAGCCTAAAACTATGGTTAGTCCTTATCAATTATTGAGCATTTCTCACTTCTCCTTTATAATAAAGACTACTTAGACTTAATTTTTAACATCAAAGGAGACCTTATTTATGCCTCATTTACAAAATGAAGCCCATCGTTGCTTAAAATGTAAAAAACCACGTTGTCAGGAACACTGTCCTATTCATACCCCTATCCCTGAAGTCATTCGTTTATTTGAAGAGAATAAACTCCATGAAGCAGGTCAGTTACTTTTTAATAATAATCCTCTTTCTGCTATTTGTGCTATTGTTTGCCCTCACGAACACCAATGTAAAGGATATTGTATCAAAAGCATAAAAGGGGAACCTATTGCCTTTCATCACATCGAACACTTTATATCCAAACGCTATTTAGAAGAACTAACTATTGAACAAGCCCCTTCGAATGGTCACAAAATAGCTATTGTAGGTTCTGGGCCTGCTGGTATAACAGTTGCTATTACCTTGGCTCAAAAGGGGTACCAAATTACTCTATTTGAAATGCGGGACCGCATTGGAGGCGTTCTGACTTATGGTATTCCAGAGTTTCGCTTGCCCCGCACCTTGATGGAACACTTGGAGCAAAAATTGCTACAATTAGGGGTTAAAATCAAACATAATACCCTTGTAGGCCCTATTATTACCTTAGATAAATTACTTTTTGATGGTTATGACGCCATCTTTATAGGAACCGGTGTATGGAATCCTAAAACATTGGGAATTAAAGGAGAAACCCTTGGCAATGCCCTTTATGCCATTGATTACCTCAAGAATCCCTCGACGTATCATTTAGGTAAGAAGGTCTGTGTCATTGGAGCTGGAAATGTGGCAATGGATGCAGCCCGTAGTGCCCTATACTATGGTGCTTCTGAAGTGACTATCTGCTATCGTCGCGGCGAACAAAGCATGACAGCTACTCAAGTGGAAATTCAAGCTGCTAAACAAGAAGGTGTCCAATTTGCCTTTTATAAGAATCCTATAGAAATTACAGACCAAGGGGTTATTTTAGCAGACACTTATGAAAAGGCCAAGGAGGATGGCACTTATTCTCTTGAGCTTCTTCCCCAGTCAGAAAAACTCTTTGAATGTGACTCCATTATTATTGCTGTCAGTCAAGTTCCCAAAAATAACATTGTTTCTACTTCTGCTACCCTTCAAACCCGTTATGGGCTCCTCCTCACTAACGAGGCAGGACATACCACGAAAGAAGGTGTTTTTGCTGGTGGCGATGTAGTAAGCGGTGCTAAAACAGTTATAGATGCTGTGGTTGCTGCCAAGCATGTTGCAAACGCCATTGACAACTACTGCCAAAATCTTCATCCTTAATTTTTACTTAATTAAGCCACTTATTGCTGCTTTCTCTGGCAATAAGTGGCTTTGCTAAGTTTTGGTTTTTATTTAATGGGAAGAAGTTAATACATCCATGGCTTCATTCACTAAAGCATCCACACGTATGTTGCCTATTACGTCAGCATGCCCCTTTACTTTAATAAATTGAATATCGGTACACTGAGCTACTAAGGCATCCATTTGTAGCCAGAGCTCTTTATTTTCTACAGGATCCTTTTTGGAATTGATCCACCCTTTTTTCTTCCAATTATGAATCCAAGAAGTAATGCCCTGTATACAATAAGCCGAATCACTATGCACACGAATCGGTAAGCTCTTATTTTTAATAGCCTTTAAGGCTTCGATAATGGCTGTCATTTCCATTTGATTATTGGTAGCACCGTAAACAGCTCCCTTATCTTCTTTGTAATGACTCCCATAACTCAATGTATACGCCCAAGCCGCAGGGCACTCCTTACTTCCATTTCCACGAGCACCACCATCAGTATAAACAATAATTTCCTTCTTTATCCCTTCCATTGATAAACTCCTATTCTTTTGCAAACTTTTCCTCTTAGTATACTTTAGCTTTTCATAACATCCCATCTTATTCTGACTCTTTACATAGGTTTATTGTTATAGACTCCCAACCATTAGAAATCTCTTTTCATAAAATAGCTTTATTAAGGTGCCATCCAATCTCTATGGATTCAATAAAACTATTTTACAACACTAGCTGGACTTTTTGAAGCCTAGCTAGTATTTTTTATACTCAAAAGGAGCTGAGCATTAATTTCTTAATGCGACAGCTCCTTACTAATTGCTTTATAAGTTGTTAACCAAGTCTGTACGCCGGGTTCTGTATCAAACAGTCATCTATCTACGCCAAGAGTTACCTCAAATGGCTCTAGCGACCTACCCAAAGACTAGCGAGCAGCTATATGTCTTTT
>JAEYNQ010000276.1 GCA_023412455.1 Bacillota bacterium | reverse complement strand
ATGATTCGATCCTTTAAGGCCATTAATCCCTTGGCTGCATGGCTTCAAATTCCTTATTTACTCTGGGTTACTTTTGCTGGATACTTAAACCTTATGCTTTATATCCTTAATCAATAAAACGATATCTGTGGGTTTCCTTGATTTTTACATTCTAATAGAGCAAATACATAATCATTTAAAGGTAGCTATAATGCCAATAGCTACCTTTAAATTTTGTTTCTATCTATTTATCTATATTCACTTTTTATTAATTCTACTTAACCTAATAGCTTACTAAATAATGTCCCTTCTTTATCTAAAGCTCGAGAAGTTATAAGTACAAGATCCTTCTTTCTATAGACCCCCATAGTTATCTTGTACCCTATTGGCTGACCTAAATAACCTTATGATTGCCAAAAGAAGAAGGAGTATTAATATACCTCCCATTATCCACACCATATTTCCTACTATAAAGGTAAAAGGCTTAATAGGTCTGAACAAGATTTGCTAATTAAGATTTTGCGTTTATCAGAAGAATTAAAAGAAGCCTATTGGTTTAAAGAACGTTTGATAGAGTGGTACGATTATAGCGATAGTTCCAATGCCTATCCGTTGCTGGAAAGGTTTAGTCCAAAGTTTACGCTTATGAAATAATATTTTTAAAGTCATTACTTCTCATTTTATATTTAAGTTCATTAAAGCTTTGTATTCTTAACAAAATACCTAAAAGTAATGGTAGAATAACCTCTCCAGTAGTATATAAGTAATTCTTCGTCATCTTCACCTCAATTGTCATTTTTATGTTCAAGCAAAGATTATAGAAGAACCTCCGTATAGTGGCAAGAATTTAGGGCCAAAAACTGCCAATTTATAACTTCTACAAAAAGGGCTTTCAGGTCTTGAAATTTGTAATAAAACTTCTAGTTGACCCGAGAGCCCTCCATTAAAATAGCACTTGAGTTAATAAGCGCTTTTATATTAAAGTATTGATTGATATTGCCTTTTATTATAAAGTATACGTCTTATCTGCACAGTGTCATTCTGAACTACATAAAAGACAACATAGTTTTTTACATTTAAATATCTGTATCCTTTTAACCTGAGAATGGTATCTCTAACATAAGGACATCTATGTGGCATTTCAGATAAGCTAGTAATTTTCTCAATTAGCTCATCATAGTACTTGATCGCTGTATCTTTAGAGAATGTATTGAGATAATCCACAACTTCCTCTAAATCTTGTTTGGCTTGCTTATAAATCTTTATTTTATAGTGCTCCATTAATCTTTCCTCTTAATTCTTTAGCAACACTTAGGAAGTCTTCTCCTTGATCCCCATTAGCAATATCCAGTTCAGCTTCTCCAAGCTTTGCATATAACTCTAACTGTGCTTGAAGTTTTTCATAGGCTTCTATCCCCATTACCACCATGTCCCCTATCCCATTTTTAGTGATAAAGATTGGTTCTTTATTTGTATGGCAAAACTCTGAAATTTCATTTGCACTATTTCTTAGGTCAGATATTGGTCTTATTACAGGCATATAAATCCTCCTTTATCATTATATATACCTATATTATATCAATATATTGAGCATTTAATCAACTTATATTGATATTTAAAGAGCTCTTTCTCTTCTAACCCGATTTTATACTCTAAATTATAAAAGAACCTCCGTATAGTCACAAGTCTTTAGGGACAAAAGAATTACCTGAATGACCCACTTTACCAATAACTTCACTTTTTTTATCCTTTCGCCTACTGTGACTTGAATAGACCCCTTTTGAAGATGGCATATTGCAGTTCTCACTTGAACCCCCTTATTCATTGCTTGGCATATAAAAAAGTTTTTTAAGTTCCTCTAAGTATTCATCAATTGTTGAAAGGATATGCTCATAATCTCGATTTGAAGCTTGCGCATTTCTCATATCGTCCACTATTTGATTAGTAAAACCTATATTAGTCCATAAGATAAACTGCTTACATTTTTCAATATCTAAATCAGTTCTAAACTTAGAAACATCCATCCTATCAAATATTTGCACATGGCATGATGCTTGTTTTTTGTTGGCTCTAATCTCAAATTCTTTGTTTACTTTTTCAGATTTTGTAATGGTGGGAAGTTTGTTAAACTCAAAAATCCATGGATACTGCTTGAGTAATTCCATTTGAAGAAAATAGGATTGACGTAGCCTTTTAAAAAGATCTCCCTCGGTAAAGTCCATTTTCATAAAGTATTCGTTATTAAGAAGTTCCTTAAAATAGTCACACACAAACAGAAAAAGTTCCTGCTTATTATTTACATAATGAAACATAAGAGCCTTAGAAATTCCTGCTTCTTTTGCAATTACATTTGTTGAAGCATTGTCAAATCCTCTTAGTACAAATTCTTTCAATGCCGCATTCAAGATAGCATCCCGTCTTTGTGGGGCTAAATCTAATAATCTTATAGACATATTTAATAATCCTTTGACTATCTCACTTGACATTTACCTTTTAGGTCAATATTATTCTATCACCATTTACCTAATAGGTAAATGATATATTGTACATATATTCAAACAATTATCATTAGATTTAACATGCTAAAATAAACAGCCACTTTCTTTTTTTCAAAGAAGCGGCTGTTTATTTGCATTACTACTCTCAATAATCCCTTGTTTCTATTGGTGCCAATGTCTGTAGATAGTTTCATTATTATTGATTATTATAAATCTTTAATTTATTTACTTGTTCTAGGGATAAACCTGTCTTTTCCGCAATCACTTCATCTTCTAGTATCCCTATTAAATTTTTAGCCACTTCCACGGTGCCTTGTTCCCTTCCTATAGCTATTCCTTCCTCTCTTATTTCTTCTTCAAGTTCTATATCACCAATACCTGCACAGCTGAATGACCAATCTTGATTCATTTGCTTCCATATCTTATTTAACCACTCACTTTTTTCCCAAACTTTATGGGGTATATGAATCAAGTCTTTTCTTCTATAAGTACTCATAAATAATCCCAGTAAAGTCATATTAGGAATAAGTCTGCTTCCCCCGTATGACACAAAAGAAAGGCTCGTGGTTACAATTGGCACATAACCCAAATTCATAGCTATATTTAATATGTACTGGGCTGCAAAAATACAAGCAATACTCAAGGCTAATAACCTTCCATATCCCTCTTGCACCTTAAAGGCTGTCCGAAATAAGCGAATAATAATTAAGGCTAGGGTAATTAGTAAGATGCCACCCATTATCCAGCCCATGCTTCCCACTAAAAATGTAAAAATTGCATCAGCAGCAAACCATCCACCATCAGGATCAACTTGTTTAAAGTAGCTTGTTCCCCCAACTAACTTGGCACCTTTTCTGATATATAATAGAACACTATACAAATAGCCATTGCCTTTTGGATCTGCTTTTTGATTCAAAAAGGCATGGAAGCGATCTATAAGATAGGCTCTACTATAAATGCCCATAAAAAGTAGGAGGGTTCCTATTGGCACTAATGCGCCATAAAGACTACACAGCGTCTTAACCTTATTACCTTTATACTCTTTCCCTATAATATACAGGGTTTGAATAATAATAAAAATGGCACCAGTAGCTATTCCTGTTGGCCAGCTGGAAATCTGGACCATCATTAATGAAGGAATACTGGCTAATAGAACTAAGAATATAAAATTCCTAATTCGAGGACGTGCCCACCTTCTCACAAAACCAATATAACCTATTACTAAAAAAGGCATCGCTAAATTAGAGGTATAAAAAATAAAAGGAAAAATAGGTAAAAATCGAGGTTTTCCATTTATGTGTGGTCCAAAAAGAATAGTAGCTTCAATAAGAACGACTCCTATCCCCAATATAAGGGGTGAGAACCGCTCTATTTGCTTATAGTCACAAAAATAAAAACATATCAAAATAACACTTCCCACACAAGCATATACTAGCTGCTTGGAAAAATACTGAGCCCCCTGACCTCCACAATATAGCGCCACCTTTGTTAGAGCCAAAAGGCCTATTCCTATCAATAAGGTAATATGAATAAGTGCTGACCATTCGCACCTTGGTTTGTGCTTTTCATGAAGTTACTTACCAACAATTGTGGCATCTCCCATCTGCACAATGGCTTTTTCATAAGCTGCTTCCTCCAATTATTTTACCTACCCCTCTAGAATAAGCTAACCACTCCACTTTCTTTTCATCCAATAGCTTAAGTCCCTTTTTAGTAATGCGATAATATTTACGTTTCCTTGCTAATTCTGTATCCTCCCAATAAGCTTCTATCATCCCATCACTTTCTAAGCCATGCAAAAGAGGATAAAGAGTCCCTTCTTTTAGAGTAACTAGGCTATCTGCCAATAGCCCTCATGGTAGTTCCATTACTACCATAGTCAAGGCAAATA
>JAEYNQ010000275.1 GCA_023412455.1 Bacillota bacterium | reverse complement strand
GTTAATCCAGTAATAATACCATCCCATGCAATAGTCTCAGGCTTAGCAGTTACCCCCATTTTAGCAGCAATGGCATTTGCAATATCAATATCAAAACCAACAAGTTGCCCGCTTTCATTTATATAGTTAAAAGGTGGGTATTGACCTGTCATAGCAAAGGTGAGTTCTTTTTTTGCTTTAACCTTTTCATAGGTTGTTTGCGCATTATTTGTACACCCAACAAAAGAAAACATAGTACATACTGATAATAAGCTAATTAACATTTTTTTAAACATAAAATCCTCCTTTAATCCTATTAAATCCATAAAATCAAATACCTTTATACCAAATATTCATACTTTCAAGTTAGTCACCAATGTGTGTATTGTTTTTAAGTAATCCTCCGTAGCTATAACCATACTTTTTAAAAGTAATATTCATACCCTATGAGTTAGCTCGTGCCATTGCATAAAGTGTTTGAATACCTAAAACTTTGATATGTGTCTCCATCTCTTGCAAGAGATATGGTGTTATACAATCTCTTTGAAAGAGTATCTCCTTTAGTTTAAAACGTGTGCAGCGTCAAGAGCTGCACTCAGTTGTAGTTAAAAATACTATCACCTATATTGTGTACTAAAGGAAGGCTGGAAATATTTGACACCAGTTATATATCTCTATGACTGGAAATTGATAGGCTATGCATATGGTAAGCATATGACGGCAGAACTAGCTCTGGAAGCCGTTAAGAATGCTTGTTTACATGTTAAGAGTACACAAGTGACCATCCTCCATAATGATTTAGGGAGTTAAGTGCACGAGTGATTTGATTGAGAACTATATGACTGCCAATGGTTTTATCCATTCTTTCAGCCAAAGATGAACTCCTTATGATAATGCCTGTATAGAATATTTTCATTCTGTAATGACAAAAGAGGAGATATACTTACATACATATCAAGATTTTGAGGAGTGTTGCAAGGCAATCTTTGAAAATATTGAATCCTGGTATAGTCACCAGAGAATTCATAGTGCTCTTGTATACAAAGCACCGCAATAGTTGGAGAATGAAACTATCCTTGTAGCATAAAATTATTTAACTTTTTGTGTCCAAAGTATTGACACTGATGCAAGTGATGGGGAATACAAGGGTTTAGACTATCTAATTCTTCATGAAGTGGGTCTGGCATATCACAAGGCGAAATATTAAGTTCTTGAGCCCTTGGAAAGTATTGCTTAAAAATACGGTCATTTTCATAATTATGAGTATTAGCAAGAGATAAGTAATAGGGTGAGATAACCATAGAGAAGTGAGAGAGTTTTTTCAATAGCATATCTTTAAGAATCTGAAGAGGTAATACCTAAAATAGTTTTTAATGTTTCCATTTACGAACAGTATTCTTGACTTGCCATAACCAATCATACCATTTTTCTATCAGTGATGCCGGGACATGATGATTTAACATGTACTCCTTAGTAATATAAATATTTTCGTTCATTCCTCCTTTCTTCGGGGCAAATAAAAAAGCACTCTAACTCTGAATTAATCAGAGTTAGAGTGCTTAAGCTTCACTATAATAGCTCACTTTATACCACACAATGTATAGTATAGTATATGACCATATGATCCTATACAAGCCCCAGTTCTAATAATAGGTAAAATAACCATTGTTTTTCAGTAGACATTTCGTTTTTTAGCAATGGTTTACGTATTTCCACACAAATTTCTGTACGTAAATACGCTCACTCATCAAACTACTCCAGACCACCTAATTCACAATATATTTTATATACTTAATATAATATATCATTTTTTCTAAAATTGCAATAGCAAATATTGCATTGGGATTAGCTCTGGATAAATACTGATTCATAAAGACACCTAATCAGGATATTCTACGAAGCAAATCGTTACCTGTTTTTAAAACTACTAGCATACTAAAAACCTCCGCTTTAATCCTAAGCGGAGGTTTCGCTTTCTTTCATTACCTTCTTACACCTTTTTTTTGATAGAAAAAGATTTTGTAAGGTTCTAGGCCATAATCTTGGCACATGATGATTTGTTCTGTACTTCCTACAAATAAAATGCCATCCTCTGTCATGGCTTTATTGAAATTAAGATATTGATTAAGCTGCGTGTTATGTACTGCCTCTTTTTGGTCTTGCCTAAAACCTCTAAATCTAAATCCGTGGCTAAAATATTAATTTGATGAAGGGGTAAAAACTTGGAAAGTGATAGAACACATACCTTATAAAAGTGTTCCTCATAAATCTCTTTAAAATCTGCCACTTTCTCACCTCCTCCTTCATAAGACTTCCAATAGGCAAAAGCGTTTCAAAAATTTTTAAATCCTATTTTGTTTTTTACTATAGGAGTTCTGTTCTTATCACTAAACTTCTGCTAGGAAACTGTAGGCTACTACGAATTAACCTCTCTTTCTTAAACCTCTCAAAGGTATAAATGATAGAAATGGTGCTATTCACAACTAATTAAGACTTGGAATGGTTAAGTTATTGGACCAAAAAGCTTAGGGAACTTCTTTTTAGAAATAGACACCCCATGATAATCTTCTAAATCATAAGCAAGAAACATTTTTCATGTCTATTCATGCATGCTATACTGGATAAGACAGATACATTTTTTATAAGTCCATCTATTGGAGCCTTAGTGGCCTTAATATTAGGTGATAGAAAGTTGGTAACTATTATGATTGTTTCTTTTGATTTAGATGATACTTTGTTTGTATTACCAGACCATTTTAAAACAGAAAATGAATTGAGATTCCCTTGGAATAAGATTTATAAGGAGCGACTAAGATTTGGAGCTATTTTATTGTTAAAACAACTGCAAGAACAAGGGATACAAGTTTGGATATATACCACTTCATTTCGCTCCGAAAGGTATATTATGGGGTTGTTTCATCATTATGGGATAAAACTTGATGATGTAATTAATGGTGCTCGGCATGCAAGGGAAGTTCAAGGAAATAAAACTGAATCTATGCCTTCCAAATATCCTAGTAAATATAGGATTGATTTACATATAGATGATGATGTATCTGTTTTACAAAATGGCCGAGTATATGGTTTTAAAGTTCATTTAATTGGAGCTCAAGATGATAATTGGGATAAAAAAATACTTGCTAAAATTAACAAAACGTAAACTTTGTATATCATTCATGGCAATACCTTTTTTATTTTTTGATACGGTTGGCTAATCACTATCATTTTAACATTGAGGTATTTTTTGTGCTACCTTAATTGGTATACTTAATTAATTAAAATTTTCAGAAGTTGGTGATATATATGGGATTATTAGAAGAAGTTTTTAATTCAAGAGAATTTGATATAGAAGATAGTGTTATAATAAAGTTTGATGATTACTTTGATGAACGCTGCAGAGAATATAATAGCTTTGCGTTGGATAATGTAGATATACCTATTTTACAACACCTTGTGCAATTATTATCAGACAATGATTGCAAAATAGAAATATATGTATGTACTTATGGTTATGCTTTTGAAAATAGCCAAGGTGTAAAATTAACTTATGCAGATTGTATTTGGTTGGATACCACATTGACACTATCAGATGTTAAAAAAATAATATTGGAAAGTAAAGTACCAGAGCCAAGTGATATATCTTTTATAGGTGATTGTATGGAAGCTGAAAGAAAAAAGGTATGGTTAGTGAAGCAATCTATTGATGGCACTCCCCAAGTTATAGAAATGTGTAACCAAAATCATATCAATAAAATGCTACAATTATATTGGGATTAGCTCGCGATAAAATCCGATTTATAAAGGTACCTAACTATGATATTCTACAAATCGCTTTAAAATCTGCCACTTTCTCACCTCCTCCTTCATAAGACTTCCAGTATGAAAAGCGTTTCAAAAATTTTTTAATCCTATTTTGATTTTTACTACAGGAGTTCTGTTCTCACCACTAAGTTTCTGCTAGGAAGCTGTAGGCTGATACGAGTTGACCTCCGTTTCTTAAACCTTTTGAAGGTATAAATAATAGAAATGGTTCTATTCACAAATAAAATTTGAGGACGGGATTAATGGTGCTCTCCATGCTAGGTAAGTCCAAGGAAGTAAAACTGACCTATACCTTCTAAATATCCTGGTAAGCATCGAATTATTTTACATAGTGATGATGCTGTATCTGTTTTACAAAATAGTCAAGTATACGGTTTTAATGTTCATATCATTGAAACTCAAGTCGGTAGGAGGGATAAGAAAGTGGGTGCTAAAATTGAATGGTGGAAGGAAAGTCTGTAAGTATAGGCTTTCTAGATTAATCGAGGCTCTAACCGTTATGACTTAAAGTTTAGAATATGCACTAAATAAAAGACAGTTCCTTTGCAGCCATAAAATTTTGCTGTAAAAGAACTGTCTTTTATAGTGCTTTATTTTAAAAAACATATGACATCCATGGAGTGATAGGATGAAAGCTTTCTAATCAAGGGACCTAAAGGGTATCCTTGACTCAGCAGTTGTATTATTGATAGTAGATTACTACCATCTGATGACCTTCTATTTTAGGTACGGTAAAGCTTATAGAGCCTTCTTGCTTCTCAAAGGCTATATCCGTGTGTTGTGGCTCACATACGACTCTTGCAACCTCTTGTGGTACTTGAACCTTTAAATCAACTTGATAAAGGGGTATAACATCTTCAATAATATCAATGGC
>JAEYNQ010000241.1 GCA_023412455.1 Bacillota bacterium | reverse complement strand
CTATATCTTTAAGTTTTTCACTAACTCTATCTATTTCTCTCTCTGCTAAATCACATGCTGAAGTTACACTTGGATAATCCTTGTATACTCTCCTTAAATTTGAATGAGGTGAGGTACATTTATTAAGCTCTTTCACATAACTTCCTACTAATTTTTCTCCCATCTTTCCTAGCCTTGTCTTTAAAGAACGTACTTCTCTTAATGAAATTTCTATATTAAGTTCCTCATCCACAAAATCAGAAACTGTAACACTAGAATCACTTAGGGTAAATCCTGTAGTTTTTTTAATCTTTTCCCTTCTGCTTAATGTGGTTCGTATATTTTTTATTCTTTCTGTATCTAACCTAATTTCTAGTAACTCTACCTTCATTGCCTCAAGCATACCTTTTTCTTTGTCACTACCTACAAATGCCATGATTGCACTTGGCACCATAGCCGTAAGCCCTACAATAGTTACTTGTGCTTTCATGTTAAACTGATGTATATCTTGTGGCATATTCACTATTTTATCTAACCCTTCAAAACCACTTTTAAATTTTTCCCATCCGCCAAACTGTGCATACTGTTCCCCAAACTTACATATTTGTACATATGTATTAGAGATATCCTTAAATTGACTAATATAAGATCTATTTGTTTCATCTACTAAAATTTTATTATTATCTCCTATCAAGTCATATAGGCTATGTGTCTCAAAATCTAATCCAACTTCTGCTTGGAGGGTATATTTTTTCTTATTTTCATCCCACTTCATTTTCTTTAACGTACTTATTGCTTCTGGCATTGTAATTTTCATAATCTCATACTCTTCTTTTGTCATTTCTATGCCATAAACTCCTTCTTGCATTTTACTACCTACTACCGTAATTATTTTTCCTGCCTTTTCTCCTGCTTGAGCTACTATATCTCGATTATTAACTAAATGCGTAATATCATAGTCTTCTATGCTCTTGCCATTTTTCTCAATAACATCTGTCATATTTTGCACAGTCCCTACACCATTAAAGGTATATGCCTTTGCATCATAATGGATGGCTACACTCTGAGCTAATCCTCCTCCCAAAGAATGCCCTACTACTGTTATTTCTTTAGGATTTACCCCTGTCTGCATAGATATCTCCTTTGCAAATGCTATTGCTTCATTTTGTTGTTTTATTTCTTGTTGCCCTATTATAATTTGGGCATCAGCTATAGCATCTCCTACTTTTCCACCTATCTCTATTTGCCTGTCAGACACACCTAACTGTGTATATTCCTTCATAAGTTCTAGTAATTCAGCACCATCAGGGAAATCTGTTCCCCTATACCCAATTATTACTTCCCCATCTGGTGCTTGTACAGCTATTGCACCAAAGCCTGTACCACTACTCTCTTGTGCAATGAAAGTATAACCTTCAATAATAGCAAATGCTCCTTTATCAAAAAGCTTACGCTCTATTTCTCCTTTTGTTTTTAAATCTTTATCCTCGGATTTTTCTCTTTTTTCTATGTAATCATTTATTTTTTTCTCATCAAATTTTCCCTCTGTTAGCAAGTCATCTATATCTATCTGATTATAGCTCAACTGACTAATAGCGATTTGTGGCATAAACTCTTTTGCATCTATTTCATTTAGACTTTTTTCATCCATCTTTTATCTCCTTTAACTCTTACTTAATTAATGTATTACCTATAGTATAAACCTATCTTGAATAGAAACATCTTCTGGTGTAAATTCATTTTCATATCCTCTATATAATATCCCTTTAAAAGACATTCCCTCCCTATCATCATTATGCCCTTGGTCTGCTATAAATTCTGCGCTATCATCATATACCTTAATAGCTACACTCCCTCTTGTTTTTATTCCTGATTTCTTCATAAGCTGTCCTATTTCATAAGCCTTTTGTTTGATATCTTCTTTTTCATACTCACCATAAAGACTTACAACTATATTGAATGAAACTCTATTTTTCTCTTGATTATCAATAAAAGTTTGAAGTATTGGCCTTTCTTTGTAACTAACCTTTGTATCTGGTATAGCCTCTGCATAAACTAAATATCTTTCTCCATTTTTAAATACTTGTTGACACAACTGCTCGCCATAAGGTTGCATAAGCTTCTCTCCTAGCATCACTAAAAAACCATCTGTGAATCCTAAACTTCCATTGTCTGTACAGCTAAATTCTAATTCTGGTTCTCCTATAGGAATAAACCTTCCTCTAAATGTATGTTGCAACTCTCCTGAGGCTATAAAAGAGTAGCTGCTAACACACTCAAATTCTTCATTATATTTATCCCTTAAATAGTCCTTCATTTGTTCTATTACAACTTGTCTTCTTTGTTCTTTTTCTACCTTTCTTTGATAAATCCCCCATATCATCATTATGCCTATGGCTATTACACTTATAATGATTACTCTATTTTTCCGTGACATCTCTTCCTCCTTCTACCTCTTACATATGTTTCATCACCTATTAGTTTTTATTAAAACATCATCTTTGCAATGTCCTTCTCTTCTTGCTTATACAGCTTATATGTAGTATTTAAATCCTTCTGTAGCGTCTTTAGTGCTTCACTTACCTCAT
>JAEYNQ010000227.1 GCA_023412455.1 Bacillota bacterium | reverse complement strand
AAACAGTAAAGAATTTTGTACATCTTATTCAAAAAGGATTTTATGATGGTTTAACCTTCCATCGTGTGATCAAAGGCTTTATGATTCAAGGTGGGTGTCCAGAAGGGACAGGAACAGGTGGCCCTGGCTATCATATCAAAGGAGAGTTTAAGGCAAATGGCTTTCAAAATGACTTGAAACATAGTCGTGGTGTCTTTTCTATGGCACGGGCCATGGACCCTAATTCTGCAGGTTCTCAATTTTTTATCATGCATCAAGATGCCCCTCACTTAGATGGTCAATATGCAGCCTTTGGAAAGGTTATTGAAGGGTTAGAGACAGTGGACTATATTGCCAGTACAAAGACCAACTTTATGGACCAACCCACTACACCTGTAGTAATGAAAACAGTAACTGTAGATACAAAAGGTAAAGACTACTAAGAGAGAAGACTTGGGGGGAAGATTTTGGGGATTATTGATTTTCATTGTGATACAATGGATAAACTCTATAGGGATAAAGGTAGCTTAAAGAAGAATACCTATCATATTGATTTGGAAAAGCTAAAGGCATCCGGCTACTTTGCCCAATGGTTTGCCGTTTTTATAGACCAAGAAGAGGTAGAAGGCTCTCTGATGGAACGGGCTTTGGAGATGCTAGCTTATTTTAAAAAGGAACTACAATTAGAGCAGGAAGAAATAAGCTTAGCAACTAGCTATAAAGCCTACCAAGAAATAAGAAAGCAGAACAAGATAGCGGCTTTTCTCGCTTTAGAAGAAGGTCAGATTTTAGAAGGTTCGTTAGAACACTTAGAAAGGCTGGTACAAGAGGGAGTACGTCTTATGACACTCACCTGGAACTATGAAAATACCTTAGCTGCACCTCATTGGAGTACAAAGGGGTTAACAGCCTTTGGAAAAGAAGTGGCTGAGGGAGCCAATACACTACCTCTTCTTTTAGATATTTCCCATGCTTCTGAAGGGGTTTTGAAGGATTTAAAAGGCATTTATCATAAGCCCCTTGTGGCTTCTCACTCCAATGCCTATCATGTTTACCCCCATACTAGAAACCTGTCAGATTCTGCTATCCGTGAGATTGCAGAGTCAGGAGGGATTATAGGGGTGAACTTTTATAGTGTGTTTTTAGATGGCTCTAAAAGGAGTACCATTGCTGCCATAGAGCGTCATTTGACTCATTTGATTCAAGTGGGAGGAGAAGATGTAGTAGCTCTTGGTTCTGATTTTGATGGGATTGTTTGTGAAAATGAAGTATGTGATGCTAGTGAAGTGGGTAAACTGACGGAGAGCCTTTCTAAGAAGTATGGACCAAGGCTAATAGAAAAATGGAGTTATCAAAATGCGGAGCGTCTTTTAAGAGAAAACTTCTAAGGAAGAGCTTGGTAATATTTAGATAAGTATGTTATAATAAAAATGTAATCCATTCCTAAGGAGGAACGAAACATGGAAGAAAACAAAAAATGTGGTTGTGACCACGAAGAAAATACTTGTGACTGTGATCATGATGAAAAGGGTTGCGGTTGTGGATGTGGTGAAGAAGAAGGTTCTGTGATCTATATTACCTTTGAAGATGAAGATAAAGAAGTACCCTGTGATGTACTTAGTATTTTTGAGGTAGATGATATAGAATATATTGCTGTAGCACCACAAGATGAAGACGAAGTTTTAATCTTCCGTTATTCTGAAGACGGTGATGAAGTAAAATTAGATGAAATCGAAACAGATGAAGAATATGAAAAAGTAGCAGCAGAATTTGATGAACTTTTCTTTGGAGAATTTGAAGAAGGTCCAGAAGAAGAATAAAAAGAGGCCGTGCCTCTTTTTTTTTGCCTACGTATAAAATAACAAGGAACGCCTCATACTTATAAAAAGAAAGGGGTGGGCCTATGAGAAGGATAATGCCAATTGGTTTTTTAGTTTTTAGCCTTACTTTAGTAGGTAGCTTGATTTATATGGGATCTCGGCCAAAGATTTCTCTCAACAGTTGGCCAAATCCCATGGTTACAGTCACATTAGAAGGTGAAGAGACTTTTAAGATAGAGCTTTATCCAGAGCAAGCACCTAATACGGTGAATAACTTTATTGCCCTTGCACAAAAAAGGTTTTATAATGATTTGCCCATTAGCAAGGTGATTCCAGGTTATTTGATTCAGACAGGGGATCCCTTAGGAAATGGGAGAGGTTTTCCTGGTTATCTCATTAAAAGTGAATGCAAGCAAAATGGTGCAACCAATAACCTAGCTTTTGAGGCAGGGACTGTGTGTATGGCACGGAGCAGTCGTTTTGATACGGAAGGCTCTCAATTTTTTGTTTTACTCCGCGAGGATCATCGCTTAGAAGGCTATTATACAGCTTTTGGAAAGGTCATAGAGGGACTAGAGCTTTTACAAGAATTGTCTCATGAACCTGTTAATTCTAAGGGGATTCTTCAAACAGAGAAGAGGGTAAAGAGCGTACGAATAGAAACATTTGGCTATACGTATGATGAACCCCGTGTTTTGTCAGTAGTTGATGTCAGGGAAACAAGTCCCTTCTAGAAAAATCCAATGGATTTAAAACTTGACAAGGCGTAGTGTTTTCTTTACAGTTATAAGATAAGAAGAAATTTATAGGTGGTAGAGATGAGAGAAAAAACATATGGTAACCAAAGTATATCTGCTTTAAAAGGTGCAGACAGAGTGAGACTCCGTCCTGGAGTTATCTTTGGCTCAGACGGATTAGAGGGCTGTGAGCATTCAGTCTTTGAGATATTAGCCAACTCCATTGATGAGGCTAAGGAAGGTTACGGCAATGTGATTGAGGTAACCTTACATACAGATTATTCGATTACCATCCAAGATTATGGGAGAGGTATTCCACTTGATTTTAACGAAGTAGAACAACGCTATAACTGGGAGTTGGTTTTTTGTGAGCTTTATGCTGGGGGAAAATACAATAATAATGAAGGGGAAAACTATGAATTTAGTTTGGGATTAAATGGACTAGGTTCTTGTGCCACCCAATACAGCTCGGCCTTTATGGATGTAGAAGTAAAAAGAGATGGCTTTATTTATGAACTACATTTTGAAAAAGGGGAAAATATTGGTGGTCTTCGTAAAACGAAAGCAGATTTTAAGAAGACAGGGACACGTATTCACTGGAAACCAGATCAAGAAGTTTTTACAGAAGTGGACATTCCAGCCACTTATTTTCATGATGTCTTAAAAAGACAGGCTGTTATTAACAAGGGACTTAAGTTTCAGTTTAAAAATGAATTAGAGGGTGTAACACACAATTATTACTATGAAGAAGGTATTGTGGGTTATGTAAAAGAAATAGCAGAGCATAAGAACTTTACAGAGATTATTGTAGTGGAGCAAGAAACAAAAGGTCAGGATAGTCCTGATCGTCCAGAGTACAAGCTTAAATTTCAAATTGCTTTTTGTTTCTGTAATGAGTTCAATGCCTTGGAATATTATCATAACTCCAGTTACTTAGAGTATGGGGGTTCCCCAGATAAAGCGATAAAGAATGCCCTTGTCTATGCTGTTGATCAATACCTTAAAAATGAAGGCATTTATAATAAAGATGAGAAAAAAATTACTTTTGTGGATATTCAAGATAGTTTGATTTTAGTCTCCAACTCTTTTTCAACAGTGACCAGTTATGAAAATCAGACTAAAAAATCTATTACTAACAAATTTATTCAAGAGGCCATCCAAGAATATCTGAAAGAATACTTATTTGTTTATTTCATTGAAAATAAAGAGGAAGCAAGTAAGATTGCTAAACAAGTTCTGGTTAATAAAAGAAGTCGCGAAAAAGCAGAACGCACCCGAATCAATGTGAAAAAACAATTAAGTGGTTCCATAGATATTGGTAACCGTATTAAGAAGTTTGTAGATTGCCGTACCAAGAAGGTAGAAGAAAGAGAACTCTATATTGTGGAAGGTGATTCTGCATTAGGTTCTTGTAAATTGGGACGTAATGCCGAATTCCAAGGTATTATGCCTGTACGAGGTAAAATTCTAAACTGTCTCAAGGCAGACTATGATAAAATTTTTAAAAGTGATATTATTGTAGACTTACTAAAGGTATTAGGGTGTGGAATAGAAATTACTTCCAAGCATAACAAAGACTTACACACCTTTGATATGGCTAATCTGAGATGGAATAAAATCATTATCTGTACCGATGCGGATGTAGACGGGTATCAAATACGGACCCTTATTTTGACCATGCTGTATTCGCTTGCCCCTACCTTGATTAAAGAGGGGAAGGTGTTTATAGCAGAAACACCTCTTTATGAGATTAATACAAAAGACAAAACCTATTTTGCCTATTCCGAATATGAAAAGGGGCAGATTCTTAAAAGCTTAAAAGTAAAATATACTTTGCAACGCTCCAAAGGATTAGGTGAAAATGATCCAGACATGATGTGGGAAACCACCATGTGTCCCGAGACAAGACGGCTTATTCAAGTGGTTCCAGAAGATATGGAAGCGACAAAAATTATCTTTGATCGGCTCTTAGGCGATGACCTAGCGGGACGTAAAGAATATATAGCATCAGATGGTTATCGTTATTTAGATTTAGCAGATATGAGCTAGAGAAAGGAGCAAGGTTTGATGGAGAAACATGTGATTCGCCAAAATATCACAGAGACACTTGAAAATAACTACATGCCCTATGCCATGAGTGTAATTGTTTCAAGGGCATTACCTGAAATAGATGGCTTTAAACCGTCTCATCGTAAACTTTTATACACCATGTACAAGATGAATTTGATAAAAGGAATTCGTACAAAGTCTGCTAATATTGTAGGACAAACCATGCGCCTGAATCCCCATGGAGATTCAGCCATCTATGAAACCATGGTTAGGCTCACAGAAGCCAATGGTGCTCTTAATCTGCCTTTTGTGGATTCTAAAGGAAACTTTGGAAAGGTATATTCTAGAGATATGGCTTATGCTGCAGCCCGATATACAGAAGCCAAATTAAGTGGTGTGAGTACGGAGCTTTTTGAAGATATAGAAGAAGATGCGGTAGATTTTGTTGACAACTATGATGGAACCATGAAGGAACCCACTCTTCTTCCCACCCGTTTTCCTAATATTTTAGTCAATCCCAATCAAGGGATTGCTGTAGGAATGGCCAGTAATATTTGTAGCTTCAACTTGCGAGAAATATGTGAAGCCACTATAGCTTATTTAAAAGATGAAAAGGTCTCTATGATGGACTATATTATAGCACCTGACTTTCCTACAGGAGGGAGTCTTGTATATGATCCTAAAGAGATTCAGGGTATTTTAGAGACAGGACGTGGAAGCTTTAAAGTACGTTCCCATTATAAGTATATGAAAAAGGAAAATTGTATTGAGATTACAGAGATTCCTTATAGCACCACAGTAGAGGCGATTATCGATAAAATAGAAGAGCTGGTAAAAGCCGGTAAGATTAAAGAGATCGTAGATGTACGCGATGAAACAGACTTATCCGGTCTAAAGCTTACCATTGATTTAAAGCGTGGGACAGATGCAGCGCTTTTAATGAGTAAGCTTTTTAAGATGACACCTCTTGAAGACAGTTTTAGCTGTAATTTTAATATCCTCATTGAGGGTGTACCTCAAGTAATGGGGGTTAAAACCATTTTAGGACATTGGTGTGACTTTAGAAAACGATGTATTGTGAGAAAATACACATACAATTGTGCAAAAATGGAAAAACGCCATCATTTGTTATTGGGACTGCGAGAGATTTTATTAGATATTGATAAGGCCATTGATATTGTTCGTAATACAGAAAAAGAAAAGCAAGTTGTTCCTAATTTAATGCTTTCCTTTGATTTAAGTGAGATGCAAGCTGAGTATGTGGCAGAAATTAAATTGCGCCATTTGAATCGACAATATATTTTAGAAACCTTGAAAGAACTCGATGTATTAGAAAAGGAAATCCAACGTTTAAAAGACATTATTGGAAATGAAGCCAAGGTTAAGAAAGTCATTAGTGATGAACTTAAGCAAATCATTAAGAAATATGGACGAGAACGTCGTACCCAAGTTATTGAACAAACAGAAGCTACTTTGCCTGAACCAGAAGTCTTTGTGGAAGACTACCGTGTCAAACTCTTTTTTACCGATCATCAATACCTCAAGAAGATTACGTTAGTGTCTCTTAGAAGTAGTGGGGAACAAAAGTTAAAGGAAGAGGATGTTATTTTACAAGAGCTAGAGAGCAGTAACAAAAATGATCTGCTTCTTTTTAGCAATAAGTGTCATGTTTATAAACTAAAGCTTCATGAAATTGAAGATACAAAAGCCAGTCAATACGGGGTTTATTTACCCAATCTTCTAGAGATGGAGGAAGGGGAACAAATCATCTTTATTCATCCTACAACGGATTACAAAGGATATATTGCCTTTGGCTTTAAAAATGGTAAAGTGGCTAAGGTTCCTGTCAATGCCTATGAGACGAAAACTAATCGCAAAAAGCTTGTAAAAGCCTATTCAGATAAAGTTCCTTGTGTAGGGATGGCCTATGTAGAAGAAGAGGACTTTATAAAGCTAGTAAGGGAAGACAGGAAGGCAGCTATCGTACCGGTTGCACTTATTGATGAAAAGCAAAAAAAAGATTCACTTGGTATTTCTGTGCTTTCAATTACCAAGAAAATTGGCATGAGCCACATAGAAAAAGTAGAAGATGAAGCCCTTAAAGAAGGGGCTGCTAAAAATATTCCAGCGGCAGGGAAACTCTTATAAGCCGTTAGGACAAGGGGAGAATAATATGCGTGAGATAATCAAAGAAGCAAAAAGAATTGTAGTTAAAATTGGGACCTCATCACTGACTCATGAAAATGGGCGTGTTAATTTGGATAAGATGGAAAGGTTGTCCCGTGTTTTAACCGATATCAATAATTCGGGGAAAGAGGTTATTCTTGTTTCTTCAGGGGCTATTGGAGCAGGTATGCAACGTATCGGGCGAAGCAAAAGGCCAGAAGAGCTGCCTTTAAAGCAAGCAACAGCAGCTATTGGACAAGCTATATTAATGCAAATGTATGAAAAGTTTTTTGGGGAATACAATCAAGTCATTGCTCAAATTCTTCTTACAAAAGATGTGATAGAAGATGAGATTAAAAAGGTCAATGCTAAAAACACCTTTGAAACGTTACTGGACCTAGGGGTTATTCCTATTGTAAATGAAAATGACAGTATTTCTACAACACAAATTGAAGGCTATCGCTTTGGGGACAATGACACGCTTTCTGCCACAGTGGCTCAACTTATTGATGCGGACCTCTTGATTCTCTTAACAGATATTGATGGCCTTTATACGGCTAATCCTAAGGAATCAGACGAAGCCACTTTAATTACTCAAGTCGATGAAATTACACCAGAAATAAAGGGCTTAGCAGGTGATGCAGGTTCCCGGCTTGGAACAGGTGGCATGATTACTAAGATTATGGCAGCTGAAATAGCAAAAGCATGTGGTGCGCATACCATTGTGGCTTCTGGAGAACATATAGATATATTGAATGCCATTCTAAGTGGTGAGGAGCTTGGCACTTGGTTTGTAGCATAATAGAAAGGAAATAAGGATGGAAATGAATGAACTTATTGGCCGAATTAACCAATTAGCCCATAAACAAAAGGCTGAGGGCTTAACGGCGCCAGAAAAAGAAGAACAAGCAAAATTACGTCAAGAATACTTAGCTATTTTTAGAAGTAATTTTAAAAATCAACTGAAGAACACCAAAATCCAAACACCTGATGGTCAACTTCACCCTCTAAAATATATGGCAGATGATGGACAAGTTAAGCATTAGAAAACAAATAAGTGCTTGGCGTAAGGTCCAGGGGGAAGGACAGCTTGAGAGCGTCTCCCGTAGCATAGTAGAAAAGCTCATGAGCTTAGAAGTTTATAAGCAAGCTGAAAGGCTTTTTAGCTATGCTGCCTTGCCTTTGGAAATTCAAACAGCTTATTTGCATGAAAAGGCCAAAGAAGAGGGGAAACAGGTTGCCTATCCATTAATAGGCCCTGAAGTAGGTGAAATGGCTTTTTATGAAGTAAGCCACTTAGAGGATTTAGAAGAACACGTTTATAAGCATTTGGTAATTAAAGAACCAAATCCCAAGAAGCATCGCCTCATGGTTCCAAAGGCAGGGGATGTTATGGTGGTGCCAGGGCTTGCTTTTGACAGAAAAGGGGGACGAGTAGGTTACGGTGGAGGTTTTTATGACCGTTACCTTGAGAAATATCCTTTTATTTATACAATAGGAGTCGGACAATCTTTTCAACTTTTAGAAGAGGTACCCAAAGAAGAAACGGATTGGCTGTTGCAACACCTTTTAATAAGTGACAAGACGTGGGGATGTGAGGAAATAAGGGTTTGTTAGCTTATTTTCCTGACATCCTTATTTGCTATTTTAGAAGAGATAGTATACAATAAGAACAAATGTTCTAATCACGAGGAGTCCAGGATGATCACATATATTCGAGGAATTTTAACTGAAATTGGTGAAAATTTTATTATTTTGGAAGTAAATGGTATAGGTTATGAGGTTTTTTGTAATGGCTATACTTTTACCTCTTCTTCTCATCAGGAGGAAAAGGTATATATCTATGAGCATATTAAAGAAGATGGACATGATCTCTATGGCTTTAAGGCAAAAGAAGAACGTGAACTTTTCAAAAAGCTGATTAGTGTCAGTGGGATTGGACCTAAAGGGGGCATGCAGATCTTATATTTGTATTCTGCCAGTGAGGTGATAGGTCATATTTTAGCAGGTGATACAAAAGCTTTAAGTAAAGTTAGTGGCATTGGACCTAAGACAGCACAACGTCTTGTGCTAGAACTTAAAGACAGCTTAGGTAAACTAGCCATTCCTGAAATGCCGCTTATACAGGAAAGTAAAGAAGTTCAAAAAGAAGTCAAAGAAGAAGCTATTGAGGCCTTGGTGATTTTAGGCTATGGTCAAGGTGAAGCAAAGAAGGCCGTGGATGCACTTTTTGACTATCAAGATACAAGTGAAAATCTGATTAAAAAGGCCTTAAGTTTGTTAGGTTAGGAAGGGGGAGACTATGGCAAAGAGAATGATGTCATCTGATTTACAACTGGAAGATTCTGAAATAGAAAGTAATATTCGCCCCTTAACATTAGAGGAATATATTGGACAAAGTGCTATTAAAGAAACGATTCGTATTTTTATAGAGGCAGCCAAGCACCGAGAGGAGCCTCTAGATCATGTCCTTTTATATGGCCCACCAGGATTAGGAAAGACCACTTTAGCAGGTGTTATTGCCCATGAGATGGGAGTAAAGTATAAGATTACTTCAGGTCCAGCCATTGAGAAACCTGGTGATTTAGCAGCCATTCTTAATCATTTGCAGCCAAGAGATATTTTATTTATTGATGAGATTCATCGCATGGCTAGGCCCATTGAAGAGGTTTTGTACTCTGCTATGGAAGACTATTGCATTGATATTGTAGTGGGAAAAGGGCCAGCGGCTAAATCTATTCGTTTATCCCTTCCACCCTTTACCTTAATTGGAGCCACTACTCGGGCAGGAATGCTCAGTTCTCCCCTTCGAGATCGTTTTGGGATTATGCAACGCTTAGAGTATTATAGCGATGAGGAATTGGCCCAGATTGTGAGTCGAACAGCAGGACTTTTGGATACACCTATAGAAACGGAAGCAGCTCTTGAGATTGCTAAAGCCAGTAGGGGAACACCTCGTGTGGCCAATCGTTTATTAAAGCGAGTAAGAGATATAGCCCTTATTAAATATGAGAAAAAAATTGATTTGCCTGTTTGTTTAAAAGCATTAGGCCTTTTAAACATCGACCGTAGGGGCTTAGATGAGATTGATCGTCGTATTATCCAGGTCATTGCTCAACAATTTAAAGGAGGTCCTGTTGGCCTTGAGACTCTAGCAGCAGCCATTGGAGAAGAAAAAGATACTTTAGAAGATGTGTATGAGCCCTATTTATTACAACAAGGGTTATTACAACGTACCCCTCGTGGACGTATGCTTACACCCTATGCTTATGAATGTTTTGAATTGGGTCAGTCCCCTTTATAAAGGAATATTTAGGGAAAGAGTAGGTTTTTTAGCAACCCTATGTTATAATGACAAAAAGACAAAACTAAGCGTATAGGGGTGGTGCGTGATGTCAAAAAAGAAAGTAGAGGTCATTATTGGTGGCACGATTTTTGCTCTACAGGGAGAAGAAACAGAAGAGCATATCCAAAAGGTAGCCAGCTTAATTGATAAACAAATTTTAGCCATTCAACAGGCCAATGGAAGAAGTAACCTGAACCCAGCAAAAGTTTATATGTTAGCTTCCTTAAACATTGCAAATGAGTATATTAAATCTTTAGAAGAGATTAGTGTTTGTATGGATGAAATTCAGGCTTTTGAGGAAGAGAGAGAACAACTTAAGGCTCAAATTTCAGCTTTACAAGAAGAGAAGGTTAAGCTCTTAGCTGAAGGACAAGCTCATGTAGCTGAAAACAGAAAAAAGCATATTAACAGGGGAAGGTAATACCTTCCCCTGTTCATTCTATAAGGAAAAAGGTGAAAAATTTAAATGGTAGAATTATTAGCCCCGGTGGGAAAACTAGAAAACGCTTATGCTGCAATTGAAAATGGTGCAGATGCTCTATTTGTAGGGGGAAAGTCATTTAACGCAAGACACTATGCAGAAAACTTTACAGATGAGGAGTTAGAAGCTATTGTACGTTATGCCAAGTTAAGAGATATTGCTGTACATGTCACGGTGAATATTGTCATTAAGGAACAAGAAATCAACTCATTGATTGGCTATTTAAACTATTTAAATGGGTTGGGTGTGGATGCTCTTATTGTTCAGGACCTAGGTGTAGCACGTTTAGTCAAAAAATATTTTCCTCATATGGTTTTACATGGGAGTACTCAGATGTCTGCCCATAGTATAGAAGATGTCCAATTCCTAAAAGAAGCTGGTTTTAGCCGTGTTGTTTTAGCCAGGGAATTACAGCTCAAAGAAGTAGAGGCTATTTGTAAAAACTGTGAGATAGAAATAGAGACCTTTATCCATGGAGCCATGTGTTACAGCTATTCTGGTCAATGCTTAATGAGTAGTTTGATTGGGGGGAGAAGTGGGAATCGTGGTCGCTGTGCCCAACCTTGTCGTATGCGTTACACTCTCTTGGAAGATGAAAAGGCTTTAACAGGAGAAGAATTGATGCTGAGTCTAAAGGATATGTGTACTCTAGAGGATTTACCCCAGTTAATTGCAGCAGGTATTACCTCTTTTAAAATAGAAGGACGTATGAAATCACCCGAGTATGTGGCTTCTGTGGTGAGCACCTATCGTAAATATATCGATTTAGCTGAAGAACAATTGGCTTATCAAGTTACTAAAGAAGATTTAAAAAACATGGAAGGTATTTTTAATCGAGGAGGCTTTTCCAAAGGCTATTATTTTCAAAAATCTGGAAAGAATATGGTTACAGAGGAAAGTCCTAAGCATTTAGGCCTTCGTATTGGGACTGTAACGGCTTTTTCGCCTAAAACCGCTACAGCAACGATTCTGTTAGAAGGACCTTTAAATCCAGGGGATGGCATAGAGATTCTAAGACAAGGAAGAGATAGTGTGGGGGCAGGTATTTCTAAGCGCTATGAAAAAGGTGACCTTCTCATTCAACGTTTTGAAGGGTATGTAGCACCAGGAAGTAGCGTTTATTTGACCAAGAACCATCAATTAATTAAAACCTTTAAAGCCTCTTATCAAAAGCCTCTTCGCAAAATTCCGGTTACCTTAGAGATAGAAGGTGAGATTGGAAAGCCTCTGCAATTAAGTTTGAGCTATAAAACAGTGAGTGTCCATTATGAGGGAGAAGTGATCCAACAAGCCCTTGAAGCTCCCCTTACAGAAGAAAAGGTATTGAAACAATTAACGAAATTTGGCAATACTTCTTTTAGGGTAGAAAGGGCACCTATAAAATGGGCCCCAGGGGCGTATCTTGCAGTGAGTCAGCTGAATGAAGCAAGAAGACAAGTTATTGCACGCTTAGAAGAAGCCCTTTTAAAGCAAGACGTAAAGGAACAGAGAATGGTGGTTCATGAGCTACCAATAATGCAAAAGGGAGAAAAACAGTGGCATATAGGCGTAAGAAACTATGAGCAGTTGTTGGTTTGTCTCAACTATCCCCAAGTGACACGTATTTATTGGGAGTGGAAATATAACAATGAAGAGAGTCAAAAAGCTTTAGCATTAGTAAAGTCTGCAGGAAAAGCTTTTTACTTAGCCTTTCCAGCTATTATGAAGACAAAGAGCTATGAAAAATACAAAGAGGCACTACGCCAATGGGAACAAACAACATGTGATGGCTATTTAGTGAGAACCTATGGGCTTTATCATCTCTTCAAGGGGACATCAAAAGGCATACAGTTGGATTACACCTTCAATTTATTTAATAATGAAGCCATTCTCTTTTGGCAGGAACAAGGAGTAGAGGGTATGACGCTTTCTCCTGAACTTTCTAAGAAAGAAAGTGATGGCTTAAGAGGACCATTAGAGCGAATCGTCTATGGTTATTTACCTGTAATGACCACTTCTCAGTGTTTATTGGGGAATCATCAGTATTGTAAAAAGAAGGATTCAAGGAAGGGAAACTTACAGCTTAAGGATCGTAAAGAGAGTAAATGGCCTATTTTAACAGACTGTGAAGGGTGTACTATGCAACTATTAAGTCCAGAACCTTTAGTTATAAAGCAAACTGAACAGTTACTTAAACAAGGGAATGCCCACTTGCGCCTTCAATTTCAAATGGAAGGCCCAGAGGAAGTTCATAGAGTGTGTAGGGCTTATTTAGGTAAGAATGAGAAAGAAATGGCTACTTTAGCTGGGGTGGCTTTTAAAAATGTGGAATAAGGGGGGATAACTCATGGCCTATTTTAACTTAGCTATTTTACTTAGTCGTGCTATTTTTGCAGGCTTTGGTGTTTTGTTTATTGTTGTGGCCTATAGTTTTATGCAGCCTTTTACCCACTATGCTTTAGGGCATACACGGGATAAAAATAAATTTCTGTTTTTGTGTCTCGTTTTTATTCACTTAGGAGCAGTAGCTATTTTAGCAGGAAAAGCCCAGGATCTGACTTTACGTTTAAGTATTTTAAAAAACGGCCTTATGGTGATTTTAATGATGGGTTTAAGCCTTTGGTTACTAAAAGTTTGGCGTAGAGAACGGGAAGTGATTTTATGGAACTTGGTATTTTTTGTCATGGATATGGGCTATATTTTACTAGAACGATTAGATCATGAATTAGCCACCAAGCAAATAATTGCCTATACCTTAGGAATGACACTGGCCTTTATCTTACCAAGTTTGTTTCCTCTCCTTATTCGTCCTCACTATAAGTATTTATATCTCGGCGTTTTATTTTTAACTATGCTCCTTCCTTTCTTTGCAGGGGAGACGATTTTAGGGGCTAAAAACTGGGCCAGTATAGGAGGTTTTAATTTTCAACCTTCAGAAATAGGCAAGGTAGCATTAGTCCTTTATTTAGCAGCACTATGGGGAGGAAAAAAGAAGGTAGGGGTATTAGAGGTGGTAAAAGGCTCTTTGGTAGCTCTTTTGGCCCTGGGTTGTTTAGTCCTCCAAAGAGACTTAGGAGCTGCTCTATTATATTATATGACCTATTTAATTTTACTTTTATTGGCTACAGGAAGACTTCTACTCCCTCTTTTAGGTTTAGGCTTAGGGGGGATAGGAGGAACCCTAGGCTATTTTCTCTTTTCCCATGTACGTGTGCGTGTGGAGGCATGGCAAGATCCTTGGCAAGATATTACAGGTTCTGGGTATCAGGTGATACAAGGCCTTTTTGCTATGGGGACTTGGGGCTGGCTAGGGAGTGGTCTCACCCGAGGGACACCTCAGGTCATTCCCTTTGCTTCTACGGACTATATTTTTCCCGCTGTTTGTGAAGAGTTTGGGAATCTAATGGGTTTAGTCTTGTTATTTTGCTATTTAGGCATGATCTTGCAAACCTTATGTATTGCTAGAGAGCAAAAGCAACGCTTTTACTTATTGTTAGCTCTAGGAATAGGGGCCCTCTTTACATGGCAAATTTTTATTATTTTAGGAGGGGTTTTAAAGATTATTCCTCTGACAGGGATTACGACGCCTTTTATGAGCGCAGGAGGTTCTTCTCTTGTTGTAAGTTTTGGGATGATAGGGCTTCTTAGTTATCTCGCTTATGAAGGGGACAACCTAAAGGAAGAAAGGGAGGTTTAAGATGGCGAAAAAAAAAGAATCCGGTTCCTTTGAACCTCTTCGAGAGAATGGAAGAATTTATCAAAAAAGCCGTCCCACAAAAGGAAGAAAGCCTACCCTTAAAAAGCCTGTATCTTCTGAGACGAGAGAAAAGGGTCCCACTGCTCCTTATATCGGTTTGGTGGGAGGGATTTATATTAGTTTATTCCTTGTATTAATAGGTTACTTTTCCTATTTTACGGGTTTTAAACAAAAGCAAATTTCTGTTCATCCTTATAACAAACGGCTTAATGTAATGGAGGAAGAGGTGATAAGAGGGGATATATATGATGCCAATAAGGAGCTTCTAGCCACCATAAAAGATGGAAGACGTTATTATCCTAAGGGCAGTCTTTATGCCCATGCTGTAGGCTATACACAAATGGGGAAGACGGGTATAGAAGCCATAGCTAATACGGAACTTCTCTATCCTAATTATTCTTTATCTGCTCTTTTTAAAAATGCTTTTCAAAATAAAAAATTTGAAGGAAGAGATATTCTATTGACACTGGATAATCGGTATCAAGAGGCAATTGCTCAGGCATTAGGCGATTACAAAGGAGGCGTTGTAGTACTTAATCCTTCTACAGGCCAGATTAAAGCCATGTACTCAAGTCCTACTTTTGACCCTAATAATTTAGAGGAAGATTGGGAAAAACTAAGACAAGATACAGAAAGTTCACCCCTCGTTAACCGTACAACCAATGGTTTATACCCACCAGGTTCTATTTTTAAAACCATTACAGCCCTTACTTTTTTGGAGCAAAAGGGAGAAGCAGCTTATCTTTTTAAACATAATTGTACGGGTGAAATAAAAGGTGAAGATTATACGATTCAATGTTATAATAAAACCAAACATGGTGAGGTTGATTTAGAAAAAGCTTTTGCCACCTCTTGCAATGCCTATTTTATTAAACTGACTCAAGAAATAACGACTCAAAGCTTAAGAGCTATGGCTGAAAAATGTGGATTTAATCAGATACTTGCTTTTGATATGGACCATGTTATGACCAAATATCAGCTCCTGGAAAGTGATACAGCTTTTGATAAGGCTGCAACCTATATTGGGCAAGGTAAAACCCTAACGAATCCACTCCATATGGCCATGTTAGCAGGTGCCATTAGTTATGACGGTGTTTTGATGAAACCGTATCTTTTAGATCGTTCTGTAGATAAAAGTGGAAATCAAAAAATGAAAGTTCTCCCCCAATATGGCTCAGCTATGCTAGAAGAGCACCTAGCTAAAGAAATGCAAGAGCTTATGATAAAGGTTGTAGAGGAAGGAACCGGTCGTAAATTGGCAAATGACAATTTACGCGTAGGGGGAAAAACAGGAACAGCTGAAAATGAAACGGGAAAAGATCATTCTTGGTTTATGGGTTTTGCTCAAGATAAAGAAGGGCAGAAGGAAGCCATTGCTTTTGCTGTATTGGTAGAAAATGGTGGTCAAGAGGGTAAAGCTGTGGAAGTCACTCAAAAGCTATTGAAAGTCTATGAAACCATAGAAGAAGAGTAAAATGAAAAATGTAAAAGGTAAAGAGGAATGCCTATGATTAAAATGGTAAGCTGTGGAGGAGTTGTCGTTCATAAAGGAAAGATGCTTCTACTTTATAAGGATTATAAACAAAAGTATGTAGGATGGGTTCTGCCTAAAGGAACAGTCGAACCAGGTGAGACGCATCAAGCAACTGCCCTCCGAGAGGTAAGAGAAGAAACAGGGGTAGAGGCACGTATTATTAAGTTTATTGGCTCTAGCGAATATACCTTTCAAGGACATGAAGACCGTATTTGTAAAACAGTCCATTGGTATTTAATGTTAGCAGATAGTTTTTACTGTAAACCACAACGTGAAGAGTACTTTATTGAAGCAGGGTATTATAAATATTATGAGGCTTATCACCTTTTAAAATTTAGTGATGAACGTTATATCCTTAAAAAAGCTTTCCATTTATACAATGAATACCGTGGGCTTCGTCGTTTTTAGAGAGTTGGCAAGAGGGATAGTTTTCTTTGAGACTAACAAAGAAAACTATCCCTCTTGCCAACTTTTGTTTGAGGTGAAGATAAGCCTTCCTTTAGAAGTTACAGGCTTGTAAAAAGGAGTTTCTGTCTTTTGGCATTGAATATTCTAAAGGGAGATGCTAAAATAATGACAGGAAAAAATGTCGAGGAGAACAACTAGTGATGACCAATAAAAGAGTATTATTAGTAGGATTTTATAATGAAAAAGCATTAGGTGTACGTTATTTAGCCAATGCTATTGAAGAACACGGTTATGAACCCCATGTTTTATTTTTTAAAGGATTTAATAGTATCGAGCCCAGTAAGGCTACTGAAAAAGAACTCCAAATGTTAAAAGAACTTATTGAGGAAATTAAGCCTTGTTTTATCGGGCTAAGTGTCATGAGCTCCTTGTATTTAGAGACCATTCATTTAGTCAATGAGACCATAAAAAAACATTTTGATATACCTGTGGCTTGGGGAGGTGTATTTGCAACCTTAATGCCAGAAAAAGCCATTCATGAATGCGACTTTGTGATGCGAGGTGAAGGAGAGAAGACGATTGTAGAACTTCTAGATGCCTTACAAAAGGGAGAAAGCTATGAAGCCATTCAGAACTTGGCTTATTTAAATGCACAAGGTGAAATGGTTTGTAACGAAATTCGTCCTCTAGAGCAAGATATTGATTTATATGGATACCCTTCCATAGGAGCAGACCACATGTATCTCATTCATGGAGACAAAATACATAGAGGAGATCCTCAGCTTCATTCGTTTACATATGAACTTAATGCTTCTAGGGGCTGTCCTTTTTCTTGCTCTTATTGTAGCGCCATTAACTTACGTAGACTGTATAAAGGAAAAGGACGTTATGTACGCTTCCGTACCGTAGAAAGTGTTATGAATGAACTTCATGAGGCAAAACGAAAGATTCCTAAGCTTCGTGTAATCCACTTTTGGGATGAGATCTTTTCTGATGAAGAAGGCTGGGTAGAGGAATTTGCAAGACGTTACAAAAAAGAAATAGGTATTCCATTCCGTATCTGGGGACATCCCATGAAGGTAGATAAGAAGATTATTGCCCATCTTGTGGATGCAGGCTTACATCAAATTGTAGTGGGTATACAAAGTGGTTCTGTTTCCGTCAGAAAAGATACCTTCCATCGCCCAGAAACTCAGGAACAAATTATAGAGTCTAGTCGTATTCTTTCTGAATGTAAAGTGCCTAAAGTCTATTATGACTTTATGATTCGTCATCCTTTTGAAAATCAAGAACAGCTTAAAGAAACTTTTTACTTGTGTTTAGAGTTAGCCCATCCTTTTAGTCTAAATATTCATGGTCTCAACTTCTTACCTGCTACAGACATTGTACAAATGGCTATAGATAAAGGTTATCATACCAAAGAGGAATTAGATGGGATGATGTTTAGTTCTATTCAAGAGCAATATGATCAATATTGGGGACCCAATGTTTATCATAAGATTACAGCCGATAATCTTTGGGTAGCCCTTATTTACCTCACTCAGTTCCCTAAAATCAGAGAAGAGGTCCTTCGTTTAGCCAAAGAAGTAGAAGCAGGCAGAGGAGAAAAAGAAGTTTTAAAACTAAAAGATAAGATGGAAAGAAAGACAAAAATTGGGGACTATATAGACAAAGCCAAATTAGTACTTAAAATAAAATAGACGATTATAGAAAGAGGACATTGTAATAAAAAGGACAATGTCCTCATTTTATAGGAATGGAGAAGAAGGGGATAAGGGAATGGCAAATGCTCAGCAAAGAGATTTTAGAAGAAATAGGAAAAATTATGAAAAGTATCTTCGTGAAAAGGCAGAACTGGATTTATTAAACCTAATGGAAAAAGAAGAATATCAAGCCATGCAATATGCTAAAAAAAGAAGAGAATTGTTTAAAAGGGAAAAATTAAAAGAAAGGATAATAGGCTTTGGTTTCATAGCTGCATGCTTAGCCGTTCAAGTAGGAGGGGAAATAAAAACAAAATGGCAACAAGACAGTAAGTGGAAGGTCTCCTCTATTCAGCAACAGGTACAAAAAAACAGAGCTTCTGATAAAGCTGAAATAGTGGAACAAATAAAAGAGCATATGACCATAAATCATCAAGCAGATAATTACTTGAGAGAGGGCATACAAGAGTATAACGCGAGTAAAAGAATAGGTAGGAGTAAAGTAGAAGGATTGCAGCAACTTAGAGCCCGATCTGCAATAGCACCATTAGAGGAAGCCCAAGTTATCTTAGGAGAGAAGATAGAAAAGGAAGTAGAAATCCTTATACAATTAGACGGAAACCGTGAAGAGGTTGAAGAAATAAATAAGAAGATAGAAGAGGTAAGTAGACTTAATGAAGCCTATCAACAGAGCATTTATAAACTGTTGGACACCTATGGTATTGTATATGAAGTAAAGGACAGGAATCTGATCTTCAGATATTAGTTTTATTGATAAGCACTAAAAAACTCCTAAACTTTAAGATGGTTTAGGAGCTAAATGAGTGCCGGCAGTGGGACTTGAACCCACACGTAGTTGCCCACAACAGATTTTGAGTCTGCCTCGTCTGCCATTCCGACATGCCGGCCAATAGAAAATGTCTTAAGACAAGTAGTATATTACCATATTCTAGATAAAAGCGCAAGTAAAAAATGATAAGATAAGGAATTATTTTTATGTCTACTAACTGGTGAAGTAAACATTGTATCTCTTAGCATAATCCATTACAATATGAATAGTGACCTTCTAAGGTGAGTAAGGGGGTTAAATGAAGGGAGGATAAGCTCATGCAAGAAGCAGAGGAAAGACAGCTTATTGAAAAAGTAAAAGGTGGGGATAGTAAAGCTTTTGAAGAGCTCCTCTTTTACTATGAGAAGTCTATATATAGTATTTGTTTAAGAATGCTTAAAAATGAAGAGGAAGCCATGGATGCGGCACAAGAAGTGGCCCTAAAATTATGGCGACAGCTTCATCTTTTTGAATATAAATCCAAATTAAGTACATGGATCTACAGGTTAACAACCAATCAGTGTCTTGATCAGCTTAGGAAGCTCAAACATAAGAGGGATATCTCTCTCTTTCAAAAAGATAGAGAAAAAGAAGAAGAATGGCTATTAGAAAGTCCAGATGAAGGGGCTTTAGTGGAGCCTAAAATTGAACAAAAAGAGCTTCAAGACATCCTACAACAAGCGATAATGGAATTAAAGGAAGATTATCGTGTGATTTTGATATTTCGAGATATAAAGCATTATGCCTATGAAGAAATAGCAGAGATTTTAGAAATATCATTAGGAACTGTAAAATCCCGATTATCTCGTGCCAGATTAGCATTAAAAAAAGTTTTGGAGCAGGATAAGGAACCCTACCAATCTTTTTTTCGTCTAAAAAGGCAATAAGGAGTGTGCCCTATGAAATGTAATATGTGTATAAATAGAATGTCGAGTTATTATGAGAATGCGCTTAAAGAAGATGAGAGGCAAGAGCTGGAAGAACATCTTGGCACATGTACTTATTGCCAAGATGAATGGAAAAAGTTAAAAATCATTCTAGATGAATTAAAACAGTTAGATGAAGTTTCTTTACCCACTAACTTTCACGAAATCGTGATGAAAAGAGTTTATGAAGAAGAAAGCAAGAAGACTCAAGCTACACTAAAGCCCCTTTCTAAAATAAAAAGGACTTCCTGGTTAAAGACAGGAGGAGGTCTTGTGGCTGTATTGGTTTTGGCTATAGGTCTTTTCAACTATGACTTCTCATTTACCAATGAAAAGGGAGCTGCTAGTGCATCCACTGAAAGTATGAAACAGCAAATGGCGACGCCAGCCCCTAAGGAAGAAGAGATAGAAAGACCAATGGCCAGAGGAATCATAGCAAGCAAGGAAAGTCAGGAAAATGGAACAGAAGAAAAGCTGGAAGATAATAGGCTTTTCCATGTAGCGGAGAGTGAGGAGTTAGCTCACCAAGCTTATTTACAGGAAGAGTGGCAGATTTTAACACCCCATCCTCTAGAGGTACTAGAAAGACTAAAAAATTATAGCATGGAACAAGGCTATGAGTGGCTTTCTGAAGAGGAGAATGAAAGGGGTGAGACTGTTGTTTTACTTCAAGGCAGTATAAATAAAGAAGACTTGAAGGCTTTTTTTGAAAAAGAGGGTTGTGAGCTACAGGAGATAGTAGAAACTTCAGAGGGAGAGGCCATAAGACTTACGCTTCGGCAAGAATAAGACATGTGATTACGGAAAGACTTGACAGTTTCTGTGGTTTTTGCTACATTAGAAGCGTAAACTTAAAATCCTTGCAGTGAAAAAGAGGAGTAGCAGTCTAGAACGATTTTTTAGCGAGATTGGGGTAGTGGGAGCCAATTAAATCGGAGATGTGAAGGCGCTTTGGAGCAAGACTTAAAAGAGGAACAAAAAGTATTTTTGTTCAATAAGGGTGGAACCGCGGAAGTTACCTTTCGTCCCTTTGTCAGGGATGGAAGGTTTTTTATTTTATCCAAAAATAAGGAGGAACAAGTGAAATGACTGAAAAAAGTATGCAACAAATTGTGGCTGTAGCCAAATCAAGAGGCTTTGTTTATCCAGGCTCTGAGATTTATGGTGGATTAGCCAACTCATGGGATTATGGCCCACTAGGTGTAGAATTCAAAAACAATGTTAAAAAGGCATGGTGGAAAAAGTTTGTACAAGAAAGCCCTTATAATGTAGGGGTAGACTGTGCGATTTTAATGAATCCACAAGTATGGGTAGCTTCTGGGCATGTAGGAGGCTTTAATGACCCACTCATGGACTGTAAAGCTTGTAAAGAACGTTTTAGAGCGGATAAAATGATTGAAGATTTCTTAGAGGCAGCAGGGACACCAGAGGTAGTAGATGGCTGGAGTAATGAAGAGATGCAAAGCTTTATTGAGGAAAAAGCCATTCCTTGTCCAAGCTGTGGTGCTCATGATTTTACAGACATTCGTCAATTTAACTTGATGTTCAAAACCTTCCAAGGTGTCACAGAGGACTCTAAAAATGTGGTGTACTTACGTCCTGAAACAGCCCAAGGTATTTTTGTAAACTTCAAAAGTGTGCAACGTACCACACGTAAAAAGGTACCTTTTGGGATTGGCCAAATTGGTAAGTCCTTTAGAAATGAAATTACACCAGGTAACTTCATTTTTAGAATTCGTGAATTTGAGCAAATGGAACTGGAGTTCTTCTGTAAACCAGGGACTGAATTAGAATGGTTTGACTATTGGAGAAGCTATGCCAAAAACTTCCTTATAAATTTAGGCATTCATGAGGAGAATATGCGTCTGCGTGACCATTCACCTGAAGAACTTTCTCACTATAGTAATGCCACAACGGATATTGAGTTTAAATTCCCCTTTGGTTGGGGTGAGCTTTGGGGAATTGCCAGTCGTACAGACTTTGACCTTAAGCAGCATCAAGCGCATTCTGGAGAAGATATGCAATACTTCGATCCTACAACCAATGAGAAATATATTCCATACTGCGTGGAACCTTCTTTAGGTGCAGACCGTGTAACCCTTGCTTTTTTATGTGAAGCCTATGATGAAGAAACCTTAGAAGATGGTGAGACAAGAACTCTCTTTAGATTCCATCCAGCCCTTGCACCAGTTAAAGCTGCAGTGCTTCCACTTTCTAAAAAGTTATCTGAAGAGGCCATGAAAGTCTATACAGAGCTTGCAAAGCACTTTAATGTAGAATATGATGAGGCAGGTTCAATTGGTAAACGTTATAGGAGACAAGATGAAATTGGTACACCCTTCTGTATCACTTTTGATTTTGATTCATTAGAGGATCAAAAGGTAACCGTACGTGACCGTGATACCATGGCACAAGAACGACTTGCCATTCAGGATTTGGTTAAATATATCGAAGATAAAATGTCATTTTAGTATATTTTAACGAAGAGTATTCTTGAAAAGGACAATCTAATAAAAGTAAAAAACACTAGGATAATGAGGCCATTAGGGCAATTAACCTAGTGTTTTTTTGTA
>JAEYNQ010000154.1 GCA_023412455.1 Bacillota bacterium | reverse complement strand
TCCTATGTTCTATTGCAAAAGGAAAGAGAAAGGGTTAAAGCACCATTGTTTTGTCAGTGCAAGGAACTAGAAGAGGGGTTAAAGGAACGCTTTTTTATGGGCTATTATAAAGAAATACCCTGCTACTGTGGGGAATGGCAAGAAGACGTAGCTCTTCCTGAAGGGTTTGAATGGGTCTATCTCAATGAAGCTTGTTGGGTGGAAGACAGAGACTTGTTTTTTACATGCGTAAGGGGGAGATCCTTTTTAAATTGGCATTATGGGACACTGTTTTGTGGACATTGTGGTGGTTCTAACCATTTTAAAGAGAATGAGAGAGCCAAGATTTGTCCAAGGTGTGGTACTGTTAATTACCCCCGTATATCACCAGCTATTATTGTAGGCATAAAAAAAGGAGATAAGCTTTTACTGGCCCATAACGAGCATTTTAGACAAGGCTTGTATAGTATTATTGCCGGTTATGTGGAGCAAGGAGAGAGTGTAGAGCAGGCAGTCAGACGGGAGGTAGAAGAAGAGGTAGGTATTCAGATTAAAAACATCCAGTATTATGGAAGTACCCCTTGGTACAATGGAGACTCCCTCATACTAGGATTTACAGCAGAGTATGAGAGTGGTGAAATCCAAGTTGATCAAGAAGAAATTGTAGATGCAGGGTGGTATAGCAAAGAATGTCTGCCCCTTTTACCTTCGCCTATTTCTATTGCCCGAAGTATTATCAATGAGCTATTGGGGTTATAGATTTTAGGAGTAAATACCTAGACCCCATAGAAAGCTGCAATGAGGAAAGCGCATACAAAAAAACATAGGGAGATACAAAGAATGGAGCCTGTAAAACATCAAAATAAAAAAGAGATGATTACCTATGATTTAAGATTAGGCCAAGAAGATTCAGAGGCTTATTATAAAAGGGTTAGAGAAGTGGCACAAACTGTGCTAAAAAGAGTGATACAAGACTTTGAGGGGATTTTAAGAGATTTTTGTTTATTTATAAAAAGTAATAATATAGAAACAGTAAGGACACAGCAAGAATATGGACTTGAAATAGTCACACTGGCTGTACTTTGGAAGGTTTATGGAGGATATAGTTTAGGGAGAAATAAGGTGACTCAGAAACTTCTTAGGCAAGTTGTGAAGTTAAGGAGAGGTAAAAAATGGCAAAAGCAATTTTTTTCCACTCTAAAAGGGAGGCTCCTTCCTTATTTCTTAGAAGATAAGGAGGCTATTTGCCCTCCTCTTGCTAATTGTCTACAGTTAAAAGAATTTTTAGATTGGCTTCAAGCCAGTGGGGAGTTTGAAGAAGAAGTCAGACGTTTAAGAAGTTGGCAAGGGTTTTTAGAAGAAAAGCAAAAACAAGTAAAAGCTTCTCAAGCCTTTATGGAATTTTCCAAGCAACTACAAGATTTAGCCCTTTTTTTTGAGACAATAAGTAAGATACAACTGGAGGAATATACACCTTATGTGGCCAGCTATAGACAAACCGTGAGACAGAAACATAAGAATAAGGAAGATCTACTGTTTTGTAGTCGTCAGCTATTGGAATATTATCTCAATATGGTAGGGGCAGAGATACTTAATGAGGCCTTTAGGCCAGCCTTTTTACATACAAAGGAAAAGCTGATCCTATTACCAGGATGCATGAGAGCAAGAGGAGAGAAGTGCCAAGCTGTTTCCACCCACCAGGGGTATGATTGTAAGGAGTGTATACCCTATTGTCCCGTATATCGCATCAAAAAAATTGCCCAGCCTTATGGAGGACATACTTTTGTCATACACCATGAGTCTGAGCTTTATCAAAACGTACAGGAGAAAAACGAAGGGATAGGCCTTATTGGTATAGCTTGTGTACTCAATCTCTTATCCGGTGGTTGGAAGGCAAAACGGATGGGATATATTCCACAATGTGTTTTGCTAGATTATTGTGGCTGTAAGCAACATTGGCATCCCGCGGGTTTAGTTACAGAACTTAATGAGAAGCGCTTAGAGAGTCTTTTAAAGTCTAATGAGCTTGTTTTTTAAGACGTTTTTCGTAACTAGAATAAAGGAAGTAGGCAACTAAGGCAAAGAGGATAGGCCCCCCTCCTGTTAGAATACTATCCACCCATTTGTTATTCACAAGTGCAGGTTCAATAATAGAAAAAATATTGGCAAAGCCTATGACTACCGTGACCACAATAGAGGCAATGAGGGCCCAATTATAATTGTGATAGACCTCAAAAGGACGATAAATACTTGCCTTTTTCTTGAAAAAAGGAAAGGCTGCAGCTAGGAACATATAGGGAATAGTCATAGCGACATTAGTCATGGTCACTAGCTTATTAAAGAAGGCAGAAGCATTTTCACCCCCAAAAGAAACGAGAAGGATAATAATGCTCACTATAATAGACTGAGTAATCATGGCTCTGGCAGGCATATCATTTTTAAAAACGGTCCATGCTTTAGGCCAAAGACCAGCAGGTGTGCCCCCAATAAGTTGTTTAAGAGGAGAATAAATCAAGGTAAAAAAGGCCCCTGTTAAGGCTAAGAACATAGCCAATCCCGCAAAACGAGCTACCCATGCTCCTGTTAGGAGGGCAGCATTTTGAGAGGCTCCAAAACTAGTAGCTAACTCATAACCCAGGTTTTGCATGATAATATAAGTCACATTGGCTGTGTTGACGTTAGGAAGAGAGAGGGTATTTTGCCAATTAATAAAGATACCAATGAGAAAGATTCCCAGTGAGTAACCAATAGAAATAATGATAGCAGAAATGGTAACCCCCTTAGGGAAGGTCCTTTCTGCTTTTTCTGTTTGATCTACCAATCCCCCTACTGCTTCGATGCCACCATAAGCAAAAATAGCATAAGTAAGGAAAGATATAATGGAAAGAGAAGAGCGGTATTGAGGATTTGGAGAGGTAGATAAACTACGAGCTACATCAGTAATAGGCTGAGCAAACTGGCCACCATTAAGAAAGAGTATGATAAGGCCTCCTATAAGAAGAGCGAGATTAAGAAGAGCTATGGCAGAGCCACCTATAGAAGTAACCTTTTTAATTCGATTAATACCCCGAGAAGAGATAAAGGTAACCAGCATAACCCAAATGACACCTAGAATACCGATAACCTGTGTACTGTTGAGTCCAGCAATAGCAAGGCGTGCAGTACGGTCTTCCCCAAACAAGGCATTGGATAGAGGAATCCAAATACTGGAGGAGACATTGACTTGCCAAACGAGATACGAAGCATACCACATAAAAGTACCAATAAAGGCATATTTAGGCCCAACGGAACGTTGCATCCAAGAAAAAATGCCTCCCTTTTCTTGTTTAAAGGCGGCGCCATATTCTGCCATCATAAAAGCATAAGGAATAAAAAAGGCTAAAGCGCCTAATATATACCAAGGGATAGCAGCATAGCCCATAAGAAAGAAGGCTCTAGGAATATTGGCAAAACCAAAAACAGAAGTAAATATCATGAGGACAAGAGAATATAAAGTCAGTTTTTTCGTAGATTCGTTAGACATAATAAGCCTCCCAATAAGAGCTGTGACTAATCACGCATTAAAATTATTATTAGAGTGCACCATTTTTTAAAATTAATTCCTGATTTTAAGTCTAAATAATAATGATTGGGGGTACTAAATGCATATAGTAAAAGGGGGACGAACACATAAATCGTGAAAAAGCTTTTAAGGAGGAGCGAGAATGTTAAAAGAAATGTTGGGTGCTTTTTTATTGGTATTTATGGCGGAGATGGGAGACAAATCTCAATTTTTAGCTCTGTTATTTGCTTCACGTTATAGAATGAAAGAGGTTTTGATAGGGGTGTTTTTAGGGATTTTACTCAATCATGGTTTAGCACTAATCATCGGAGTAACCCTGGGCAATATTATTTCAATAGAGTGTTTATCTCTTGTGGCGAGTATAGCCTTTCTATACTTTGCATTTACGTCCTTACAGCAAGATAAAAATGAAAAACAAGAACAAATAAGTAGCTATAGTTGGCCCATTTTAGTTGTCATGGGAGCTTTTTTTGTAGGTGAATTAGGAGACAAAACACAGCTTACAACTATTACTTTGGCCATGGAGACCCATTATCCTCTTGCGCTATTACTAGGGACGGTAAGTGCCATGGTTTTAGTAAGTAGTTTGGGTATTATAATAGGTGGGAAGCTAAGAAAATGTATTTCACCCTTAAAGCTTCGTCTTATTTCAGCTTGTCTGTTTTTTGTATTTAGTATGCTTAAGCTTGTTCCCATTCTTTTGGCAAAGGTGAATAAAGGAACACTCTTAATTATAGGGGCATTACTTGTTACACTTTTTGTGCTGGAAATCAAGGAGTTACGACGTAGAGAAAGGCAAACCTCTTTAAAACCTCAATAAGAAATGTAAAACTTTGACAATCATGGATAATTACTATATACTAAGGACTCATTCTATAAAAGCTAGACTAACAAGGAGGACATCATGGGAATAAAGCTTGTAACAGATTCATCATGTGATTTAACAAGGGAGTATATTTTAGAAAAACAAATTCATCTTATCCCATTAGAAGTAAATCTAGGGGGAGAATTTATAAAGGATGATTTAGGTCAAACTCTTTCTCATGTAGAGTTTTATAAAAAACTTAGACAAGGGGAAAGGCCATCTACTTCCCTCACTAATAGCTATACTTTTGAAGAGAATTTTAAAAAGCTTATAGAGGCAGGGGAAGAATTTATCTATTTAGGTATTTCAGGAGGACTAAGTGGGAGCTTTACTAATGCATTAGGAGTAGAGCACCATTTGAAAAGTATTTATCCCCATGCCAAGTTTAGAGTACTTGATTCAGAGTGTGGTGCATCAGGTTTAGGCTTACTTATTTATTTAGCACAGCAAAAAATAGAACAAGGTATGCCCTTTGAAGAGCTGGTTGCATGGATCGAAGAGCATAAAGGGCGAATCGCTCATTTATTTACGGTAGAGGATTTAGAATTTTTGAAACGAGGTGGACGGATTTCAGGAAGCGCAGCTTTTGTAGGTGGATTGCTTCATATCAAACCTATTTTACAAGTTGTAGAAGGAGGAAAATTAGCACCCCTAGCAAAGGTAAAAGGACGTAAGAAAGCCCTACGCTATTTAGCAGAACAGGTGAAAAAAGAGTGGGTAGGTAAAGATGTTCCAGAGATTTTTGTTACCCATGGTGATTGTGAAGAGGATGCATTGGCTCTTAAAGAAATGCTTTTAGAGGAAAATGAAGATGCTTCTATTCAACTTTCCTATATTGGAGCAGTCATTGGTTCTCACACAGGACCAGGAGCATTGGGGGTTATGTTTATGAAACGAGAATTGTAAAATCAACTTCAACTAGAAAAATTTACAAAAGCGTTAAAAACTAGTTGTTTGTAACTTAAAGAGCATCGATTATAATATAAAAGTATTTGGGTAAGAATAATTAAAAAAGATTAACCCATCCAATCCATGCGTATTCCTTTACGTAGGAGTTAAGAAAGAGGAGACAACATGACGACATTAACAATAAAACTTATTAACCCAACAGGATTACATGCAAGACCAGCTACACTTATTTGTAAAGAAGCATCCGCTTTTAAATCAAGTATTTCCTTAAAATATGGTGATAAACAAGGCAATGCGAAAAGTTTAATTGCCTTACTTGCTATGGGAATTCCAGCCAATGCAGAAATACAAGTTATTGCAGAGGGAGAAGATGAAGAAAAAGCAGCTAAAAAAGTAGCAGCATTTATTGAATCGATTAATGAAGCTTAGGAACCAGAAATAAAGAGACCTAAGAGAGTAGGAGGAGGAAGATTTCATGAAAAAAGGGATTGCCGCATCCAAGGGCTATGCAATGGGGAAGGTATTTCTATATGAAGAACAAGAGATAAACATTTCAGATGAAATAATAGAAGATTCTTCATTAGAAGTTGAAAAGCTAAAAGAGGCTATTCAACTTTCTAAAGAACAATTAGGAAGTATAAAAGAAAAGACTAGAATCAACATAGGTGAGATGGAAGCAGCAGTATTTGAAGCTCACCTCCTTATTTTAGAAGATCCAGAATATATAGACACCATTCAAAATGAAATAAATACCTATAAAATAAATGCCCTTAAGGCCATTGACAAGATAACGACTCAGCTAGTGACCTTATTCGAAGCCATAGACGATCCTTATTTGAGAGAAAGGGCAGCAGATATTAGAGATGTTTCCAAGCGTTTAATGGCCAATGTTGCAGGACATACCATGGGGTTAGAAGTAAGCGAGCCAGAGACAATTGTTGTGGCCCATGATTTAACACCTTCGGATACAGCTCAGCTTGACCCAGAAAAAGTAGTGGGTTTCTTAACAGATACAGGTGGGAGGACTTCTCATTCGGCCATTATGGCTAGAACTCTAGAAATACCAGCCGTAGTAGGACTTAAAGATATAACTTCTTGTGTAAAAAATGGAGATACCCTTATTATAGATGGGATTGAAGGAATTGCCATTATTAACCCGGATGAGACAACTCTTAAGGTTTATAGAGAGAAACAAAGTTGCTTTAAGGCCAATCAAAAAGAATTAGCCAAGTTAAAAGATGTCCAAGTAGTGACTAAGCAGGGAAAAAGAGTAGAAGTATGTGGCAACATTGGTAAGCCAGAAGATGTTTTACAAGTCTTAGCCAATGGTGGAGAGGGTATCGGCCTTTTTAGAACAGAGTTTCTTTATATGGATAGAGAGCAAGCACCTACGGAAGAGGAGCAATTTGAAAGTTATAAATTTGTATTAGAAAAAATGCAAAATAAAAAGGTAGTGATTCGCACTTTAGATATAGGTGGGGATAAAACCTTGCCTTATTTACCCCTTCCAGTGGAAATGAATCCTTTCTTAGGTTACAGAGCGATAAGACTTTGTCTGGATCAACAAGAACTCTTTAAGATACAACTCCGTGCACTTCTTCGTGCGTCTGTTTATGGAAAGCTAGCAGTTATGTTTCCGATGATTTCTGGTATGGAAGAATTTAAGCAAGCTATGGGTGTAGTGGAAATCTGTAAGAAAGAACTTACCCAAGAAGGACAAGCTTATTCAGAAGACATAGAGTGGGGCATAATGATAGAAATTCCAGCAGCAGCCCTTATGGCCGATGAATTGGCTAAGGAAGTAGACTTCTTTTCTATTGGAACCAATGATCTTATTCAGTATACCCTTGCTACCGATCGAATGAGTGAAAAGGTAGCTTACTTATACAATACCATGCATCCAGCCGTTTTGCGATTAATTAAAATGACCATAGACGGGGCCCATAGTCAAGGGAAATGGGTGGGTATGTGTGGCGAAATGGCTGGAGATGAAGCTGCTATTCCAACCCTTTTAGAATACGGATTAGATGAATTTTCCATGAGTGCTACCTCTATTTTAGCAGCTAAAAAGATTCTTTTAGAACACCAATAAGAGAGTTTGAATAGGAAATTAGGACCCAATAAATAAAAATAGAAAGGACGATTACCAGGTTTTAAAATCCTGTAATCGTCCTTTCTGCATTTTTAAATAAGCCAAGAGGTTTTACTTGATACGAGAGATTCCTTTTATTTTTTCAAGGCCAATAATAAGTAGGCCCCCTGTAATAAATAGTAGAATATTAAAGTTTTCAAAACTCATAGGTGGTTGGGGAGTCTCCAATGTTGTTGGGCCCATACAAACAGCATAAAGGGAACCAATCATTAAACCTAATATAAAATAAATCATTGACCTACGATAATGGGTTAAGAGGTAACGAATACCACGTATGGTTAGGGCAATGCCACCAAGAATCCCTAGTCCAAAGCAAAAGAGTAAAGGGAAAACACTAAAGTCAAGGCTTAAGAAGGCTTTAACAGCATTTAAGACAGGAACATAAAGCCCAAAAATCAAAAGCAAAGTAGAGCCAGAAATGCCGGGAAGTACCATAGCAGAAATGGCAATCATTCCTACAAAAAAGACATAAAAGGCAAGGGAAATAGAAAATTGATTAAGTGTTAGGCTACTGGAGCCACCTGTTGGATTAAAGTAAGTAATAGCTATAACAAGAACAATACCTAGAATAGCAAAAATACCACTTTTATAGTTTTTAGTTAAAAGCTCTTTTTCTTCTTGGGCAATAAGTGGAATAGAAAAAAGGATAAAGCCAATGAATAAAGAGCTAATACCATAAATTTGTTCTTCAAAAAGAGAAGAAAGAATAAGTATAGATAAGACCATACCTACAATCCAACCTATCCCTAGTTTCAATAAGAAAAGGATGGCTTTTTTCTTTTCTGCTAAGGAATTACTAGATACTAAAGTATTAAGAGAATTAATAAATTCATCATAAAAGCCCATAATAAAGGCAATTGAACCGCCAGATACACCAGGGACACTGTCAGCAAGGGCCATACAAAAACCCCGAATAAATTGAATAATATACATTCTAATTCACCTCATGTTTGAACAATATTTGTTCTATCATACCATAAAATAGGAGAAAAAAGGGGGGAAGAAAAAATTTATAAAAAGTTTTATAAAAGGTGTTGACATATGTAGATTAGTCGTGTAATATTATACAAGTCGTCACCCACAAGTGATAACAATAAAGCTCACTTTCAGAAGTGAGAATTAAGAATGAACTTTGAAAACAAAATAGTAACCATAAAACCAGTCGATTCAAGAACTTGTTTAACAAGTTCGATGAGTACTATTAGTACTAAGTAATAAGCCAGCAACTTAAGTTGCATGGACAAACTTATTATGAGAGTTTGATCCTGGCTCAGGATGAACGCTGGCGGCGTGCTTAACACATGCAAGTCGAACGAAGCTAAGGGAGCTTGCTCCCGAGGCTTAGTGGCGGACGGGTGAGTAACGCGTGGGTAACC
>JAEYNQ010000287.1 GCA_023412455.1 Bacillota bacterium | reverse complement strand
ACCTAACAATAGGTACAATACTTCCTAATTCTAATGCAATTTGTCTTCTTATCATAACAACTCGATCAAGTAAATCTCCACCCTGATTAACATCAGCTAGTGGTATAATGCCATAACCAAATTCAAGCTCAATAGGATCCACTTGTAAAAGTGAAATAACATTTTCTGGCTTACGTATTTCTTCTGCTTGTTCTTCTCTCTCATCAATAACAGATTCAACAGCAGCTATCTTATTCTTGTTAGATAATCGAGAAGCGATAATGAACCAAAGAATGGCAATAGGGAAGGTAACGATTGGGCCCATTGGTGTAAATAGTCCAAGTGCTACAAGTGTAATACCTACTACATATAAAACAATAGGTGAATAGGCAAGCTGCTTTAAAATAACAGAACTCATACCATCATCTGTATTCGTTTTTGTTACAAGAATACCTGTTCCTGTTGAAATAAACAAGGCAGGTATTGAGCTTACCAACCCATCTCCTATTGTTACAATCGTATACTTTTGAAGAGCATCCATAAAGTTCATATCCTTCATGACTACCCCTATAATCAGTCCTCCTACAACATTAATAACCGTTATAAATAAACCGACTACTGCATCATTTTTAACAAATTTAGAGGCTCCATCCATGGCTCCAAAAAAAGCAGCTTCATCTTGTATCTTTTTACGTCTTTCTTTGGCTTGAGCTTCATCAATGAAACCCGTATTAAGATCTGCATCAATAGCCATCTGTTTACCTGGCATAGCATCCAATGTAAAACGAGCAGTTACCTCAGCTACACGTTCAGATCCCTTTGTGATAACCTGAAAGTTTACAATGGTAATAATAATAAAGATAACGGCTCCAATAACTAAATCCCCACCTGCTACGAAATCTCCAAAAGCTTGTACAACCTCTCCTGCATAACCATTTTGAAGAATAAGTTTCGTTGAAGATATATTAAGACCAAGTCTAAAAAGAGTGGTAAGAAGTAGCATGGTTGGAAACAACGATAAGTCCAAAGATTCCTTAGAGAACAATGCACTTAATAAGATCATAGCTGAAATAGAAATATTTAAAATCATTAATAAGCTAAGTACAGGATCTGGCAATGGAATAATAACTAGGAATATGATCCCAATTACAAATATTCCCAACAGCATATCCCCTGATTTAAATTTCATTCTATCTCCTCCTCTCTGTTCTCTTTTGATTAATATTATAAACAAAGGCTAATACTTCTGCTACAGCACCATATAGCTCTGGTGGCACTTCTTTACCTAAATCCACCGTATAATAAAGTGTACGGGCTAATGGTTTGTTTTCTACAATTTGTATCTGATTTTCTTTCGCCTTCTCTTTAATTTTCTTAGCTACATAGTCGACCCCTTTTGCTATAACAATGGGTGCGCTATTTTTATCTGCATCATATTTGATAGCTACTGCGAAATGCGTTGGATTTGTAATAATAACATCTGCTTCTGGAACGGCTTGCATCATACGTTTCATAGAGGCTTCACGCATTTTTTGCCTTATTTTTCCCTTTATTTGAGGGTCTCCCTCTGCATTTTTATATTCCTCTTTCACTTCTTGTTTAGTCATTTTTATGCTTTCCTCAAACTTATGCTTTTGATATAAGTAATCAATGATAGAAAGGACCAAAAAAGCGCCTCCTACATAAAATCCTATGTAAACAACAGTAGAGGAAAGATTTATTAAAATTTGCAAAGGCGTAAAATCATAAAACTTTAAAAAGACCGGAATTTTAGAAAGAACAATCTTATATACAATAAAGCCTAATATAATAACCTTTCCTAGTGAAATAAGCAATTTAAAACCAGAATCTGCTGAAATAATATTCTTTAATCCTGTCAAAGGGTTCATTTTTGAGAACTTAGGCTGAAAAGGCTCACCACTGGGTTTATAGCCTACCTGTACATAACATATCACAAAAGCTACAATAAATAAGCCAATCCATAGGGGTGCAGAAATCATGATGATATCTTGAATGGCTTCATTAATCAGTTTATAAAAGTAATTAGCTTCTGTCTGCTTTAGCGCCTCCGTCCACCCATTAATAGATGTGGCTAATACCTTTTCAATCCTACTGAGCATATAGCTACCTACAACCATCATTAACGCACAGAAGGCTATAATAAGAACGGCTGTATTTAATTCTTGACTTTTTGCAACCTGGCCCTTTTTTCTAGCATCTTCTCTTTTTTTGGCAGTACCTTTCTCCGTCCTTCCCTCGTCCTCAGCAGAAAAAAAGGTTAAATCCAGTGGATAAAGCTGTTGTAGGGTAATCTTATTTATCATGGTATCATTCCTTGTATCAAACTTATTAGCGTTTCAACCATATTATCTATAATAATATCATTAAATACTGTGAAAAAACCTAGTGTAAAAATTAATAAGAAAAATAAGATGAGCATCTTTAAAGGAATTCCTATAACAAACATATTCATTTGTGGTACTGTACGTGCTAATATTCCTAATCCCCAGTCGATGATGAAAAGTACACCTATAATAGGCATGGTTAACTTAAAGCTTACTAACCAATAATTTGAAACAGCTTCACCTACAATCCCAACTAAATCTTCCCGAAAGAAAGCTTGATTAACAGGTATATCCTTAAAAGATTCAATAAGCTTCGTTATAAACCATTCATATCCACCACTTAATATAAAAATCACACTAAAACTTAGCATATAAAAGCGCCCTATAATAGGAACCTGTGCCCCTGTTGAAGGGTCATATAACATACTCATAGACATTCCACTTTGCATACCAAACATCATACCTACAAAGTAATAAACTTGAAAAAAAATCTTCATTCCAAATCCAATAATAATCCCTACTGTACATTCTTTTACAATAACCAACGTATAGCCTAAAAGTGTAGGATTATAAACAGGCCCCTCCATCTGTCCTGTAAGGAGGGTTAATAGTGCCAGAATAGCACTTAACCCTGATAAAGCAAGTGGAGGAATCTTTGTCTCTTCCACAATAGGTAATAATGCCAAGGCGCAAATAATGCGACAAAATACTAATAAAAATAAATCCATGTCTTTATATAAATTCATCAATTCTTCCATAAGCATATCCTTATCTAACTTATGAAGTTATTAAAACTACTAATCACCTTTGTTGTAAAGGTAATCAGCTCATTCATCATCCATGCTCCAAATAAAATAATAGCCATAAAAGTAGCTACAATTTTAGGAATAAAGGCTAGCGTTTGTTCCTGAATAGAAGTTGCTGTCTGAAAAATACTAACAATTAAACCTACTGTCAAACCTGTTAATAAAACAGGTAAAGAAACTTTAATAACGGTTAAAAGAGCTTCTCGCATAATATCAAGAACTAAATCTTCCATGATCTACCCCCTATTGAAATGTTCGAACAAGTTGGCCTATAATAAGATTCCAACCATCTACTAGTATAAAAAGCAAAATTTTAAACGGCAAAGAAATCATTGCTGGTGGCAACATCATCATACCCATAGACATTAATGTGGATGCAACAACCATATCTATCACAATAAAAGGTAAGTAAAGCAAGAAACCAATAATAAAGCCTGCTCGCAATTCACTAATGATAAAAGCTGGAATAAGAATATGTAGAGGAAGCTCCTTAACAATCTGAGAATCATCTGCCAAAGGCTCCCTACCTGATAAGTCCATAAACAACTTAATATCTTCATCTCGTGCTTGCTCTAGCATAAAAACTTTGATAGGTTCTATTCCTCGCTCTATCGCCACTTGTTGGGTAATTTCTTGCTTCTGGTAAGGGTCAATCGCATGGGTCTTAATCTGTGAAAAAACTGGACTCATTACAAAAAAAGTAATAAAAAGGGCCAGTCCGATTAATACTTGATTAGAAGGCATGGTTTGTGTTCCAATAGCCGTTCTCAAGAAATGAAGAGTTATTATAATACGCAAAAAAGCCGTCATCATGATCAAAATCGACGGAGCTAAGGATAGTATTGTGATAATGAAAATAATCTGAAGACTACTGCTGACCTCTTGGGGGGAGTCAGCTTGTCCAACAGAAATGTTAATACCTGGCAAAGTTCCTCCTTCTAAGGGTGTCGCTTGTGCTACATTGAGAAATGCAAATAGCAAAAAGCTTATGCCTATTATGTATGCTAATTTATTTCTTTTATTCTTCATGTTTTTTGACCTGCCAATCTTTTACAAATGCCACTAAATGTTCTTGGAAAGATTTTTCTTGAGGAATTTGTAAGTTAAGCTGAGTTCCATCTAATTTTGCACAGTAACTTACACCATCTTTGGCACATCCTATTAAATGATAGTCCTCACCTACCTTGACAATATACAAATACTGACCTTGTCCTAGTTGTAATACTTCTATTATTTGCATATTTTTATTAAATTGCATCCTTCTATTTAATACAGCCATCTTTTTTGTAACAAAATACGTCGCAAAAAGCACACCTGCAAAAATAAGAAGCAAAAAGAAAATATCAATTATATCCCTCATGTTCATCTCTCACCACTAATGTTTTATATTATTTTCTATACAATATTAGTGGTATTTATAAGAAATACCACTAATATTGTCAGTATGTATTAACCCAACACTTTCCTAACTGCCTCAAGTACCCGGTCAGCTTGGAAAGGTTTAACGATAAAGTCTCTTGCTCCCGCTTGAATAGACTCAATAACCATAGCCTGCTGTCCCATAGCTGAACACATTACGATTTTAGCTGCTGGATCAATAGCTTTAATATTTTTTACAGCATCAATTCCATTCATTTCTGGCATTGTAATATCCATAAGTACTAAATCTGGAGTAAGCTCCTTATACTTATCCACGGCTTTAAGGCCATTATCCGCTTCACCAGCCACTTCATAACCATTCTTAGTTAAAATATCTTTAATCATCATTCGCATAAATGCTGCATCGTCAACTATTAATATACTTTTCGCCATTATTATACACCTCTCCTATATTCTATCTTCTGGATTAATTATATCTGTTATACGAATGCCAAAATTCTCATCGATAACAACTACTTCACCTGTAGCGATAAACTTGCCATTAACAAGAACATCAACAGGCTCTCCTACCAATCTATTAAGTTCGATGATACTACCGGGACCAAATTCAAGAATCTCCTTGATCTTCTTTGTGGTCCTACCAAGCTCAGTCGATACTTCTAAAGATACATCCATCAGTAAATCCATATTCTCTTTTGGATAAACCTTTTTCCCCTTATCAAAAGATTGGAACTGTGGTGTTTGTACATCCACATCTTTATTGTATGTATTTCCATAACTTGCAGTTTGTTGCCCTTCACCATAGTAATGCATGGTATGAGGGGGTACCTGCTGGTTATAATAGGGATCTGGCTGTGGACTATAATAAGGTTGTGAACTAGCCTCAGTATAATCAATAGGGGGCACAGCTTGCACCGGCGGTGGGGTAGGTTTTGTAGGCGGTGGTGTCATAACTGGGACAGGTTCCTTAGGTACTACTGGTGTGGCCTGCTCTACCTCTGTAGATGCTAATAAATCAGAAATTAAATCTTTTGCAAAATTAATAGGTAAAACCTGCATTAGCTCACTATCGATAATATTTTCTTCTATTTGTAATCTAAAGGATATTTTTACAACATCTCCTTTAGGACCAAATACACTCTCTAAGTCTGACCGAATACGAATAGCTTGGGGTGGACTTATATCAATCTTCTTATTAAATATTTGAGCCATAGATGTTGAAGAAGAACCTATCATTTGGTTCATTGACTCTGCAATAGCACTTAAATGTAAATCTGTAACCGGTCCTTCTACGTAAGTTCCTGTTCCACCCATCATTAAATCTGCTATTACCTTTACATCGTGTTCTTTTAATAGTAATAGATTGGCACCTGTTAACCCTTCTGTATAATCTACAGATATCGCAATTAAATCTCCTGAAACAAGTTCTAAAAATTCCTCCCATGTCAGTATTTCTACTACTGGAGTTGTAATCATAACCTTATGATTAAGCAACGTAAACAAAGTGGTAGCAGCAGTACCCATGCTTATATTACCTATTTCTCCTAAAGCATCTACTTCTTCTGGAGTCAATATCGTTGAGCCTGTAGTAGAACCTGTTCCTCCCACACTACTGGTACTTATACCATCACCTTTACTATTTGCATCATTGGTATGATTATCACCTGTATCATTAGGTTCATCAAATGACATATTTCCCAATAATGCATTGATTTCTTCTTGGGAAAGCATTTCGGCTACCATTACTCGTCCTCCCTTACAACAACTTGATTAATTTTTACTGCAACTTTATTTTTATATTCTCCTGGAATACCCTTAAACTTCAAAATATTGCCCACATACACATCTAAATCTGAGTCAATATCTTTATCCAGTTTAATAATGTCGCCTCTTTGCAATTCCAAAAATTCTTCTACGGTAATATGGGTTCTACCTAGTATAGCTTTAATGGGAATGCGACTCTTTTCAACCATCTTTTGAATATATACACCATATGAAGGACCTAATTCCTGTTCCTTCTGAGCAAACCAGTACTTTGTATTCAGTTTGTCCATAATAGATTCGAGGACAAGATGGGGAATACAAATATTCATCATCCCTGCTACATTGCCTATTTTTACATTTAGTGTAACAAGTGCAATAATTTCATTAGGTGATATGATTTGCACGACTTGGGAATTCGTCTCTATCTTTTCTAAAAGTGGATCTAATTCTACAACATTCTCCCAAGGATCAGCTAATAGTTGAACAAACTGTAGTAAAATCTTTTCTAATATAACGTGTTCAATATCTGTAAATTCTCTAATTTTTTCTAGTCCTTGTCCACTACCTCCTAAAACTCTATCGATTATAGTATACCCCATATTAGGTGATAATTCTATAAGAATAGACCCTTTTAATGGTCTAAAATCTGTCACAGCTAAAATAACAGGATTAATAAGAGCATTGGAAAATTCTGAATAAGTGACTGCTTCGGAACTCATTACCTCCACCGATACAAGTGTACGTAAATGCCCTGATAAGTAGGTAGATACCAGCCTTGCATAGCTTTCAAAAATGATTTCTAATGTACGAAGTTGTTCTTTAGAAAATTTTGAGGGTCTAGCAAAATCATATACCTTTACTGATTTTTGCTCTTTGGATTCATGCATCTCACTTACATCAAGCTCACCGGTATTCAAGGCTTTAAACAAATCATCTATTTCACTTTGAGATAGTACCTCTCCCACTTTATCACCTCCTTTTATAACGGCTTATTGGATAAAGAAGTCACTACAATAGACTTTTTCAACCACTTCAGTATCTAATAGTTGATTAACCTTCATTTTTATTTCATCACTTAATTTGGCTTTACTATCTGCTTTATTCATCATTTCAAAGGTTTGGGCTCGCAGGACATCTATAATGCCATCTCGAATAATAACCTCTTTTTCTTTTACATCATTACTAAACCTTTTAAATTCCTTTGATTTTTCATCGACACCAAAGGAAATAGCTATGCGCATAATGTGAATTTGTCCTGATTCATCAGAAACATTAACCGTGATAGCATCTCCCAAAGAAACAACTGTTAACTCTTTTTCTTTATCTCCCTTTTCTACTTCTTTTCCTATATTGTTTTTACTTACTATGTTAAATATGACGAAAGTACATCCTCCAATAGCGATAAGTAATACAAACAGTGTTGCAATAACAAATACTTTAAAGTTTTTATCCACTCTACTCACCTACTTCTTCCCATTGTCCTACATTATCTTTGCTTATCTTAATTTCTACCCTTCTATTCATTGCTTGTCCTTCTGCTGTATCATTTGTAGCAATAGGATTGTGTTCACCATATCCTTCCGTTGATAACTGTCTTGGATCAAAGTCCATCTCCTGTACAAAAAATTCAGTAACAGCTATAGCTCTTGCTGCAGATAAGTACCAATTGCTTTTAAACTGAGATGTACTAATGGGACGATTATCTGTATGTCCCTCAAAACGCAATTTATACCCTTCAGCTAAATACTCTTCTAGCTTAACACCTAATGTATTTAATACCGGGATCGCTCCTGGTTTAATATCGGCTTTACCTGAAGCAAATAATAAAATATCATCACAACGGATAATAACTTCATCCCCATTTTGCTCAATAGCTACTTTATTAGCTAAATTCTTTTCATCCACATAATCTTGTAAGCTTTCTTTTAACTGCTGAATACCTGCATCTTTGTCTATATTATTGTCGGTTTCAGAGTTTTTCGTCTTATTGATAGAAGCATATTGGTTCATGCCATTTCCTAGCATACTACTAGTATCTTGAATGCTTTCTCCCCCTGATAATATTCCTGCACTCCCTTCAAAAGAAGCAATAATTGCCTTAAACTTGGCTACATCCACAGTAGACATCGAGAAAAGAAGTACGAAAAAAGTAAGTAGCAAGGTCATCATATCTCCATATGTATTCATATAGGCAGGAGCACCCTTTTTGGGTTCATCTTCTTTCTTCATGTTCATTCATCTCACCTACCTATTCTTCCTCATTTTTAGGTGTTTCAAAACTCTTGCGCATAGCTGGTGATAAGAATGCTTTTAATTTTTCTTCTATAACACGAGGATTCTCACCTGCTTGGATAGACAAAAGGCCTTCAATCATAACTTGCTTATGAAGTACTTCTCGATCACTAATCCCCTTCAATTTATTAGCTACAGGTGTTGCAAAGAAGTTGGCTAATAAAGAGCCATAAAGAGTTGTAATCAATGCAACGCTCATACTAGGCCCAATGGTTGATGGGTTATCCAATGAATCTAACATGGAAATAAGTCCAATGAGAGTACCTATCATTCCCCATGCTGGGCCTAAATCTGCAACTCCTGACCAAAACCCTTGATTATCCTTATGTCTATTTTCTACAAAAGCTATTTCTGTCTCCAAAATACTACGAAGTAAGTCTGCATCTGTACCATCAACTATGAGAAGGATACCCTTCTGTAAGAAGGGATCATCCATTCCTTGTGCAATTTCTTCTAAAGCAAGTAAGCCTTCCTTTCGGGCTGCAAGAGCTAATTCATTAATTTGAGTAATAACAGCAGTAGGGTCAGATATTTTATTAGAAAAAGTATGCTTAATTGTTTTTAGAGATGCTAAGAATTGCTTTGCAGGATAAGACACAAGAAGTGCGGCAGCTGTTCCACCAAAAACAATCATAATAGATGGTAAATCATAGAATAGCAGTAAGCGTCCACCTGATAACACAATAGACCATAAAACGAATACAGTTCCAGATATTAACCCTATAATTGTTGCTATATCCACTTGCTTCTCCTCCTACTCTTCTACTCCGTGTAGAATTTTTCTCTTGAAGTCTATAATTTTGTTGATAATTTCATTGCTACTTTCTGTAACAATATACTTATTCCCTGTTGTCATAGTAATCACAGTGTCTGGTGTCTCTTCTAGAGACTCTATCAAGTCTGAATTAAGAGTCAGTTCTTGATGATTAAGCCTTGTAACTGTTATCATATTCTTCTCCTAACTCTTTTATCGTTTAAGGTTGGTGAGTTCTTGTAGCATTTCATCTGACACAGAAATAATACGAGAATTGGCTTGGAAACCTCTTTGTGTAACAATCATATCTGTAAACTCACTGGATAAATCTACATTAGACATTTCTAAAACACCTGCTTGGAAATTACCTACTTTACCAACATTATCAAAATCTCCAGAGTTAGCTGTGGCTGTATAAAGGTTGTCTCCATTTTTTTCCAATCCTGCTGGATTATCAAATTGTGCCACTACAATCTGTCCTAAAAGGCGTCTATCTCCATTACTATAATAGGCTGTAATCTTTCCATCTGTTCCTACATCATAACCACTCATTGTACCAGCAGCCTTACCCGCTCCTGCACCATCTTTATCCCCTACTTTAGGATTGACATTAGTCTTTGAAGCATATTGTGTTAACCCACTGTAATCTAGTTTAACTTCACTAATATTAGCGATAGGTCCTGTTTGAGTTGTAGCTGTTCCAGTAGAATCTAATAGCTTGGCATTACTCATATCAATGGCAGGTATGCTGTACTCATCTATTGTGATAAGTTTTCCTGAAGCATCAAATTCTATCTTCATGTCTGCGGGAAATTCCTCTGGATCTGTCTCGTATACATTACCATTTTGATCTGTTAAAGTAATAGGCCCACCCGTATTACCCTCTTGATCCGTAATGGTCCATTCACCTCCATCATATTTCAAAAAGATATTGATCGAATAGAGATTTCCTAAACTATCATACATTTTTAGTTGACTTGGAATACCTTTACCATCAGCACCATCATCTGTATTTAAATTTCCAGAAATAGAAGTATTTGTGGTGGCTTCTGGAGGAGTCGTTTTAGTGTTTGGATCATTGAGTTTAAGAGGTTCTACATCCTTACGTGTAATATCTTTGCCATCAGCCGTAGCTGGCCAACCTTGTACCTTCATTCCATTAGGAATAATAAGATTTCCTTCATCATCTGTTCGTAAAGCCCCTGCACGGGTAAAATATTTACCTGTGGCATCTCCTACAACAATAAAGCCTTCTCCGTTAATCATAAGGTCAAAGGGATTATCTGTACGTTGTGCTGCCCCTTGCGTCATTAACATATCAATAGAAGAAATATTAACACCTAATCCAACCTGCATAGGGTTAAGTCCCCCTCTGCCTGTCTCATCACTGGCGGCACTGGCACTTTGTAAAGTTTGAGAAAATACTTCATTAAAGGTAACACGTTGTGATTTATATCCGACCGTATTGACATTAGCAATGTTATTACCAATTACATCCATACGTGTTTGATGTACTCTAAGCCCTGATACGCCGGAAAACATGGATCTCATCATAATATTTTTCCTCCTCAATTCTCTATATTTGTTCTTTATTGGTTATCTTTCACACTTATAACATGATCTGAATTAACTAATTGGCCATCTATATAAAGATAATTAATTCCTTTAACTGTTTGAATATACTCAACAGTTCCCTGTACATTTTTGAGGGTTCCTGTGCTATCTTCATAACTGGCATTAACCCACTTTCCTAATAAAGCTGGGCTTTTATCCAGACTTACTACACTACTAGCTTCTAATTCTACTTGCTCACTACCTGTCCCCAAGACTACATAGGATTTGCCATTACTATTCTTAGCCTTTTGAACGGCCCCCTGAATGGTCACCTGTTGACTAGTTCCTTCAGAATCTATTTGAGTAAAGCTTCCCTGTACTATTTTTCCAATTAAGTCATAGGCAGAGGTAGTAGCTTGTGCTTTATTTAAATCGGTTACACTTGTAATAGCATTAAAGTCTACCAATTGACCATTTACACAAGCATAAGTATCCTTATCGTCAATTCTTATGTAATCTACTTTGCCTTCAATAGCTTGTTCTTTTCCTTCACTATCTCTATAAGTACCTGTTATCCATCTTCCTGTTAAGGTTGGCTTCTCTACAATGTTTTGTACATCCGTAAAGTTAACCTCCACTTTACTAGCTCCTTCTCCAATTGCAACATAGGTAGCACCATTTTTCATGGTTATGCCTTGTACTTCCCCTTCAATAGTCACCTTACGTTCTACTCCCTGGGCATCCTTTACCTTCAGTATACCTTGAACAGTCTTACCAATAAGGTCAAAAGCAGAGGTATTGGATTGAATATTAGCTGGGTCAATAACTGCTACAATAGCATCCATCTTTACTTCATTTTCACCAATTCCAAACAAGTTCTCACCATTTTGAGTCTTGACATAGTCTATCTTTCCAATAGCATACTGGGTATTACCTGCTTCATCTTTATATTGATATTGAACTTGTTGTCCAATAAGGGAATGGGCTGTTTGTTGTTCCACGGCTTTTGCCACATTCATCATTTGCTCTAGGGCTGAAAATTGTGCCATCTGAGCCATCATTTCTTGATTATCCATAGGATTAAGAGGATCTTGATATTTCATTTGTGTTACTAATAGATTAATAAACGCATCCTTATCTAGTTCTTGATTGACAGTACGTGAGTTATCTACTTTTAATAAGTCACTTGTAGGTGTCACAAGGTTTGAGGGTATAGAAGTGCTCGCATCTGTTGTACTCATTATCTTTCCTCCTTTATACCATATAATCGACTTCTGTCTGACTCACTCTTTGTTGTTCTACTTCTTCTGGTTGTTCTTCAGTATATAAATGTTTTTGGATGAGTTCTTGGATACGTCTACTGGACTTTTGCTTTTGTTGTTCCATTTGCGATTGATGGGAATTTTGTCTTACATCCACTTTTACTTCCCCTACTTCTAGGCCTTGCTTCTGTAACATTTGCTTTAGTTTATCAATCTCATTTAAAATAAGTTCTTTGGCCTTATCATTCTCCACTTTTATATCTGCAACTAAAACGCCATTGGTCTCCGTTAATTTAATAGATAAAGTACCTAATTCTTTAGGTGAAAGTTGCATTTTGACTTCCTGTTGTTCATTTAGGGTTTTAATCTCTATCTTATCTAGTATTTGATTCACTATAGGCGCCTCAATTCCCCCTTTTACTAAAGCCGTAGAAGATCCCAGGTCCTCCCAAGGATTAACTCCATATGTATGAGTAAAGCCCTGAATAGGAACTGTCAAGCCCAGTCCTATCTCCTTAAAATGGATAAGCGTTTCTTCTACATTTCCATCTGCTACGAGAGAAACCTCTTCTTCCTTTGTAGCTACCTGCTGGTTAAGAAAGTTTCTGGTTATGCCATGCTGTCCCAGTATTTCTTTAACCTCCTGATTATGTATGGGCGTTTCTGTTAAAGATACAGGTTCCTCTGTTCCACTCTCCTTAAGTAATTCATTGAGTGGTGTAATCTTTGTCTCAATCACTTCATCATTTGCTACTGATTTCTCTACTAAAAACTTCCCATCTGCCCCTTCAACAACCTCACTTAGCTTTTGCAGTTCTCCAAAAAGCTTACTAATATTTTTAAGATTCTCGTTTGTTAAAAGTAAATCTTGTTGATTCATTTCTGGATAAAGAACATTTACAAATTCTTTAAATGTATCTAACTGTAATAAATCTGTAGGTGTAATATTCATTTCCTGCAAAGTCTCTTTGATTGTCTCCTGTGGTATCTGAAGCATGGTGCTAATAAGGGCCATTATAGAGTTTTCTAATTGTATAGACTCCTCTTCTTCACTTGGCAGTTGAAGTTCAATGGCTTTCCCCTTCTTCATAACCTTTGTTTTATCTTTTATAACACTCTCACTATTTTCTTTTATATCCTTTGAAGTCACCTTTTCTAGCGTAGAATCAAAACTAGTCTCGTTTTTTTCTTTTGAAGTAGTATTTGACTTCGTAGATATCGTTGTACTTTTAGCTCCCTCTACCTTGTTTACATCCTTTGTTACAGGTGCAACTAAATTCAATAATGTACTATCCACTCTTATCCCCCCTCTCTAATTGGTAACCACTTCTTCCTTTGGTGATACAAGCTTAATGACTAGTGCTGCATTTTTAGCAGTCATATTACTTAAAATGAGGGATTTTCTCTCTGGCTGCATCCCCATTATAATTTGCTTTATTAATTCAGGATCTGTTGTAATAAGTTCCTCTAACGCTTTTGCTGCTTGTTCTTCGTCCATATTGGCAACCATACTACTAAAAGTCTTTTGTTCTTTAGTAAGAACAGTTTCTATTTTGATATCCTCATACAATTTTGCAGCTGTATCAGGATACATTTTTTCAAATTGACTAATGAATAAATTTTTATCGGTTTGGGCAATTTGAGCATCCCATTCTTCCTTCTGCTTAATAAAATCTTCGTATTTTTGTTCATATTCTTGTAAGTTTTTAATCTTATCCATTAATACATTGTTTTCTTCTTGCATTAAAGCAATCTGTCTATCGCGCTCTTCTATTTCCATTTTTTTACTTTCTAATTCTTTAATGAGTTGTTCCTTACTACTATTGGCATATGGATCTACCTGATCTTGTACTTTAAATACCTTGTTTAACACAGGCACTTGCGTAACCTTTGATGCAATAAACTGATTAATAGGCTTTCTAAAAAAATACCCTACCCCTATCAAGCCTATAAGAAGTATCCAAAAAATGATTTTACCCTTCCACTTCTTACGCTTTTTCTTGCTTTTTTCAGGAGTCAAAGGATCACTAGGAGCTGTTTTTTCGGTAGTAATAACCTTACCTTTTTCTTTAGTAGGTACTTTTTGTTTTTCCACATTTTCAGTTTTTTCTACTTTTCTTACCACCTTACTCTTCACTCCTTTCTCCCACACGATATTTATAGCTTACAAGGCCATCTACAATGAGTTGCTCTGCCTTCTTTAGCTCCTCATCATATTGTTCACGCTTAATTTCTTTAAGATTTTCTAATATTTTTCTTTCTTTCATTGCTTCGTAAAGCTCTTGCCTTTTTACATCTATTTTTTGTTGAGCTTCCTCAATTTGGTGTTCTTTTCTTTCTACTTGCTTCAGTAAATAACCTGCATAAAGATGTGAAACTTTTACATTTTGCACATCAAGTACTACCTCATTTTGTCTTTTTAGAGCATTACAAGTCTCCTCATAATGTTTAACCAATCTATTTTTTTCAGCTACTAACAGTTCTTTTTCTCTATTAGCTACTCCTAATTCTCTTTTCTTTTTGTCTTCCATATTCTGCTTAAGAGAAAGGACAGACTCAAGTTCAAACTTAAACATATTATCACCTAGCTAATTATCTGACGCATTATCTTTAGCGTCGTATCAAAAGGGACCTTCTCCTCCACTTTTTGGCAAAGAAAATCGTTAATAGACCCTATCTTTTCAATTGCCTCATCAATTTCAACATTACTACCCTTATTATAAGCCCCTACATTAATAAGGTCTTCAGACTCTTTGTAAATCGCCAAGTGTCTTTTTATTTCGCCAGCATACATTTTATGTTCTTTGGAGACAATATCACTCATTACCCTAGAAATACTGGCTAATACATCAATAGAAGGGTAATGTCCTTTATTTGAAAGCTTCCTTGATAAAACAATGTGACCATCAAGTATTCCCCTTGCTGTATCTGTGATGGGTTCATTAAAGTCATCCCCGTCTACTAAGACAGTATACATTCCTGTTATACTACCTTTATCGGAATAACCGGCCCTTTCCAATAGCTTTGGCAAAGCCGCAAACACAGAAGGCGTATAACCTCTTGAAACAGGTGGTTCACCTGTGGCCAAACCTATCTCCCTCTGAGCCATGGAAAATCGTGTTAATGAATCCATTAAAAGAAGCACATCTTTTCCTTGATTCCTAAAATATTCAGCTAATGCAGTAGCCGTCATCGCAGCCTTCAATCGAATAAGCGCTGGCTGATCAGATGTAGCAACAACAACAATGGAACGGGCTAGTCCTTCTGCTTTTAAATCTTTTTCAATAAACTCTCTAAGCTCCCTACCTCGCTCGCCAATGAGAGCAATAATATTGATATCAGAGAGTGCATTTCGTGCAATCATACCCATTAATGTACTTTTCCCAACACCACTTCCCGCAAAAATACCTATACGTTGTCCTTTTCCTACTGATAACATACCATCAATAGCTTTTATACCTAATTGCAACTGATCTTTAATTCGATTGCGAGTAAGAGGATTAGGGGCTTCATTATCCATAGGAACACTATCTGTACAGTAAACTTCTTCACCATTTAAAGGTTCTGCTCGCCAATTAACAACATGTCCCAAAAGTTCTGGCCCTGCCTTTACTGATAGCTTATCACCATAACTTTTCACCTTACATCCAGCCCCAATGCCTTGTATATCTGCTAATGGCATAAGTAAAACATGGTCTTCTTTAAAACCAACTACCTCTGCAAATACTTCCTTATTGCCCATCTTGGTCTCGATGACACAAATATCACCAATGTTAGCTATGGGGCCACGCGATTCAATACCCATTCCTACAATGCGTGTAACTGTACCAGTATAAGTCCATAATTGCTTACTTGTTACTTGTGTATAGCGTTTTAAGTCAATCATATTTACTCCTTGTTAAGTTGCTGTAAAATCTTTATATCTGAAAGGACTCGCTCTAATCCTTCCATCACATCATAGGTAATACTTCCTTGTTCTGTTATGACCTGACAGGTTGTATCAGAAAATGTAGCATCCGTCTCCAGTACAATGTGTTTACCTAGCGATTGAAGCTTATCTTTCTCATGCTCTGTTAAACGTTCTTCTACAGTTGGCGCCATGACAAGATGAAGTGTACCTTGAAACTCTTCATGGCTTAACATCCGTTTAACAATACAATATAGCCAGTCTGTATTATGATAAATTTCTTCACCTACAAGGTACTTTAACAGTTCTAAAAGTGTTTCTACCATTTCTCCTTCTGTTGACTCTATGAGGGCTTGCTTTTCCTCCTGAGCTCTTTTTAAAATACCTTGTACTTCCTGTTCTATTTCTTGCACTCTATTTTGCTTATAACTTTCAGCTTCTTCCAAAATAAACTCTTTATCTTGATGCGCCTTTTCTACAATTTGATTTGCCTCCTTTAAGGCATCATTGATAATCGTTCCTTTTTGTTGATTCGCCTCCTCAATTATTCTTTCAGCATCGGCTTTAGCTTCTTTTAACATCCTCCGAATTTGATTTTCCCAACTTTCTTCATTTTCTTCTGATGTAAAAAATGCCTCTCTTTGCTCTTCAGCTTCTTTATGTGTAAACACATCTGATGTATTCCTAGTATTTAAACTAATAACTGTCTGACTGCGAATACGTTCTCCTTTTATAATACTAGACAATGACCTCATCTCCTGCTCCACGTGATATGACAATCTCTCCTGCATCTTCTAGCTTACGTATAATGTTAACAATCTTTTGTTGTGCCTCTTCAATCTCCTTAACACGCTTGGGACCCATATATTCGAGGTCTTCCTCTATCATTGCTGCAAGTCGCTTAGAAATATTGCTCATAATAACATCCTTAACAGCCTGACCTGTACCTTTAAGAGCAATAGCTAATTGATGATTGTCCACTTCCCTAAGCACACGCTGAATAGATTTATTATCCAATGTTGTAATATCTTCAAATACAAACATACGTTTTTTGATAACTTCTGCTAATTCTGGATCCTCAATTTCCAAATTCTCCATAATATTTTTCTCTGTCCCACGGTCTACCTGATTAATAATTTCTACAATCGAATCAATACCACCAATTGTGGTATAATCCTCTGAAACAAGAGTTGATAATCTCTTTTCAAACTCTTTCTCAATTTGACTAATCACCTCTGGTGACGCACGGTCCATCAAGGCAATTCTTCTTGCCGTATCCGATTGCATTTCAGGTGGCAATGAACGTATAATTTGTGCTGCTTGAGAAGGTTTTAAGTAAGATAAAATTAACGCAATCGTTTGAGGGTGTTCATTTTGTATAAAGTTAACCAACTGTGCTGCGTCTGTCTTTCTTGCAAACTCAAAAGGTCTAACCTGCAAGGAAACAGTAAGCTTATTAATAACCTCTACTGCTTTTTCGTTTCCTAGGGCTCTCTCAAGTAATTGCTTAGCGTAACCTATACCACCCTCGGCAATATATTCCTGAGCTAAACACATTTCGTAAAACTCCTGAAGTACGTCTTCTTTTGCCTTAGGAGAAATAGCTCGAATACTGGCTATCTCCAAAGTAAGCTGCTCAATATCTTCTTCTTTAAGATATTTAAATATTTTAGCTGACTTTTCAGGACCTAAAGCAATTAGTAACATAGCAGCTTTTTGTTTGCTATTGTATTCGCCTCTTGCCAAACTTATCACTCCCATTCCTCTTCAGTCAACCAATTGCGTAATAAATTTGCTACCGCTTCTGGTTTTTCATCAACAAATTTATCAATTTGTCGTTTTGTTTCTAATACTTCCTTCAATTCAATCTCTTCAAGTTCTAATTCCTCTTTTGCTGTCTTAAGCATTTCTTCTACTTCAAGTTCTGGCTCAAGCTCAACCGTTTCATCTTGTTTTCTAAATTTCATAATAGCTACTGCAACAAGAATAAGAACAAGTAAAATTAAAATAAATGGTAAATAATCTTTATAATCAATAACATAGTCTTCTTTATCAATAAATATGGGATTTTCATAGCATTGTACAGCTACCTGCTCAATGCCTGTGGCATTACGAATAGAATCAATCAGACTTTCTTCTACTGCCAGTGGAATTTGCTGACCATTTTGCTCCTTAAATTCCTTCCAGGTCATCGTACCTAAGTTTTTTTCTAGATCTTCTTGATTATAAATCTTATTTTTAAATAAATTGACAGCCAAAGAAGAGGCCTTTAAGTCTGGCTCTCCCACATTCTTAACAGTTTTTGCTACTTTCTTGTCTAATGCATAATTAACTTGCTTATCACTCTCTTTGGTTTG
>JAEYNQ010000231.1 GCA_023412455.1 Bacillota bacterium | reverse complement strand
TCTTTCTAACACATAAAAAGTGCTAGACAACGCCTTCAAGGACCTTTGTTGTCTAACACTTTTTTACTATCTCAAGTCTGTTGTCACAATATTGTCCATATCATCAAAGGTTTGGTTTTCCCCAGCCATTCCCCAGATAAAGGTATAGTTTTTAGTTCCTACGCCACTATGAATGGACCAACTTGGTGAAATAACCGCCTCTTCGTTTCGCATCACCACATGACGGGTTTCTTGAGGTTGACCCATCATGTGGAAAACCACATCCTCTTGTGACAGATCAAAGTATAAATAAACTTCCATTCTTCTTTCATGCGTGTGTGAAGGCATTGTATTCCATAAGCTACCGCTTTCAAGTGCTGTAAGTCCCATAACCAGTTGACAGCTTTGACAAACTGCTGGATGCACATATTGATAAATGGTTCTTACATTAGCATTTTCAGGTGTTCCAAGATGTCTTGGATTAGCATCCTTTTGTGTTATTTTATGTAGAGGATAGACATGATGAGCGGGTGTACTATTGATATAGAACTTGGCAGGTGTGGCTAAATCTACACTCTCAAAGATCACTTCTTTTGTTTCTTTTCCGATATAAAGGCCATCTCTTTGATCCATTTCTATCTTTTGACCGTCTACAGTAATGTATCCTTTACCCCCAATATTAATAACACCCATTTCTCTTCTTTCAAGGAAGTATTCACTACCTAATTCTTTGCTCCCTTCAATGGCAAGTGGTTTATTTGTGGGCACAGCTGCCCCTGTAATAATACGGTCTACATGGCTATAAACCATTTTTATTTCACCTGGCACGAAAAGATTTTGGATAAGGAAATTTTCTCTTATTTCTTTTGTTGTCATTTTTTTTGCTTCATTTGGCCCAATACTATATCTTACTTCCATTTTTATACTTCCTTTCTTTCAACACTAGTTTGTATATTTTCATTATAGGATATTTCTTCTCCAATTACATGACTTTTCTTGTCTTGTTTATGTCTATTTTGCGCCTATATTCCTTCATTGCATCACAATTCACTTCTTTGACAGGAGAAAAAAGCCAATATCCCTTTATAAGCGTCAAGTGAAAATAGGAGGCCCCTAAGAAAGCTCTTACCGTAATATTTTATCCTTTATGGGTAATTTATTAGCTATATTTTGTAATTATTAGGGTTTTATTGACTTTTATTTGGTATAATTCTATAATAACAGATGAAAGCGCTTACATTTTAGGAGGTGGATTATCATAACGATTTATGACATCGCCCAACAAGCTGGTGTTTCCATTGCTACAGTATCAAGAGTACTTAATGGCAATGCCAATGTGAGTGAGAAAACCCGTGAAAAGGTTTTGGCTATTATGGAAAAAGAGGCATACACTCCTAATATTTTTGCTCGCGGCCTAGGCCTTAACTCCATTAAAATGATTGGACTTTTGTGTACGGATGTATCTGATATTTTTTACGCAAAAGCTGTATCAGTTATAGAAAGTGCCTTAAAGCCTCATGGTTATAACTCCATGCTGTGTTGTACAGGTAATAATCTGGAAGATAAGAAAAAGTACATAGAACTTTTGTTAGCTAACCGTGTAGATGCTCTTATGCTTATTGGTTCTACCTTTAAAGAAAAAACGGATAACTCCCATATTGCTAAAGTATCTTCTCAAATTCCTACTGTGGTTATTAATGCCCTTATTGATTTGCCCACAACTTACTGTGTCGTTTGTGATGAATTTAAAGCGATGTATGATAATGTTCGCCTATTACACACCAAGGGACATGAACGCATTCTTTATCTTTATGACGTAGATACTTACAGTAGTAATCAAAAAATGGAAGGCTATAAAGCTGCACATCGTGATTTAGGCCTACCTATTCATCCCCAGCTTATTCTTCAGGTTAAGCACGATAAAGAAGACATCTTAAATTCCCTTGAGCAGCTTTACAAACAAGGCATTACCTTTTCGGCTGTTTTGGCTACTGATGACTATATGGCTATTTGTAGTATGCACAGTCTAGCCACTAAAGGTTACTCTATCCCTCATGATCTTCCTGTGATCGGCTTTAACAACTCTATGCTCTGTGAATGTAGCCTGCCTACGCTAACAAGTGTAGATAATAGGGTAGAGTCACTGTGCCTCACTGCCGTTAACGTGTTAACGGATGTATTTAATGGCAAATCAGTGAGTCACCAAATAACACTTTCTGCTCAATTAATCCAAAGAGATTCTTTTAAATTTTAATTATACTAAGGAGGATTTATCAATGAAAAACTTTATGGATCAAGATTTTTTATTAAGTAATGACACAGCAAAAACTCTCTATCATGACTATGCAAGTAAAATGCCCATCATTGACTACCATTGTCACATCAATCCTAAAGAAATTGCGGAGAATAGAGAATTCTCAAATATTACAGAAGTATGGCTAGGCGGCGACCATTACAAATGGCGTGCTATGCGTTCTAATGGTACAGATGAGCGATTTGTAACAGGAGATGCCACAGACAGAGAGAAATTCCAAAAATGGGCTGAGACCCTTACAAAAGCTATTGGTAATCCTCTTTTCCACTGGACACATCTTGAACTTCAAAAATACTTTGATTATACAGGTGTTTTAAATGGGGATACAGCAGAAGAAGTTTGGAATCTTTGCAACGAAAAACTAACTTCTGGCTCTATGCACGTTAGAGATATTATTGATGCTTCTGATGTTAAACTGATTTGTACAACAGATGATCCTATTGATTCACTTGAATATCATAGGGCTATCAAAAACGATCCCACCTGTAAAGTAAAAGTACTTCCAGCTTGGAGACCAGATAAAGCCATTAATATTGATAAAGATGGGTTTGTAGCCTATATTGAAGCCCTATCTAAAGCAAGTGGGCTTCCTATCACTAACCTTGAAGAACTTTTTGCTGCTCTTGCTAATCGTTTAGACTTTTTCCACGAAATGGGCTGTAAAGCAGCAGACCACGGTCTTGACTATGTTCCTTATAATGCTGCAACACCTGAAGAAATCAATACTATCTTCCAAAAAGCTTTAAAAGGTGAAGCGATTTCTTTTGATGAAGTAGAAAAATACAAAACAGCTCTTCTTATTTTCTGTGGTGAAGGCTATGCAAAACGTGGTTGGGTTATGCAACTACACTATGGTGCTATCCGTAATAACAATGAGACTATGTTTAAAAAATTAGGTCCAGATACTGGCTTTGATAGTATCAATACAAGAAGCTGTGCAGAAGGAACAGCCCTTTTCCTCAATGCTCTTGAAAATAAAGGTGCTTTACCAAAAACAGTGATCTACTCCTTAAATCCTAATGATAATGCTTCCATAGGTACAATCATAGGTTGCTTCCAAGGTACTGAGGCTGCTGGCAAACTTCAACAAGGTTCTGCTTGGTGGTTTAACGATACAAAACAAGGTATGATTGATCAAATGACAAGCCTTGCTAACCTTTCTCTCCTTGGTAACTTCATCGGTATGCTTACAGATTCAAGAAGCTTCTTATCTTATACACGTCACGACTACTTCCGACGTATCCTCTGTAACTTAATAGGTACATGGGTAGAAAATGGCGAATATCCAAATGACATGAAAACCCTTGGCCAAATGGTTCAAGACATTTCTTATAACAATACAGTGAAATACTTTAACTTTACAGTCTAACTTCCTTCATTTAAAAGAGGCATATCTGCTAAATAGAGCAGTATGCCTCTTTTAAATAATCTATACATGTTTTATAGAAGTACAAATTGACTGATTTGTCCCTTAAGCTGGGCCGCTTGAGCAGATAACTCCTCACTTGTAGCTGAAGCCTCCTGGGCTGTTGATGAATTAACCTCTACTACAGCCGCAATTTGTTCTATTCCCTTATTGAGCTGCTCCATATTTTTAGCTTGTAGATTGGAAGACCCTGCTACCTTTTCAATATCTACAACAACCTTTTGAATGCCTCCTATAACCTCTTTTAAGCTATTTGTGGTCATATCTACCATGTGTTCTCCTGTTGCAACGGTTTTTAACGTGGCCTCAATTAATACCTTTGTTTCATCCACTGCTTCTGTACTTTGCTTAGAAAGCTTACCCATTTCATCAGCTACTACAGCAAAGCCTCTCCCTACTTCTCCTGCTCTTGTTGCTTCAATGGCAGCATTTAAAGCCAACAGATTGGTCTCATCTGCAATACTCTTAATGGTATTGATAATATTACCAATTTTACTAGATGCTACAGTAATTTCCTTCATAGCCTCCGTCATATCTTGTACATTCTGAGTGGTTTTCTCAGTAGCTACACCTATCTGTCTTGCTCTATCACTTGTATTAATAGCAATCTCAGCATTTTTTGTAACCTGCTCTGCTGTATTATTAATGCTAGCCATTAGTTCTTGTATCGTACTTGCTTGTTCTGTGGCTCCTACTGCTAGGTTCTGAGCCCCCTCTGCCATCTGAACACTTCCTGCTGACACTTGATCTGCTGATTCCAAAATAGATTTTAAGGTATGATTGAGAGATTTCTTAATATCATCTATCGAATTTATTATTTCAGCATACTCCCCCACATAGCTCTCTCTCGCCCGGCTATCTACTGAAAAATCACCCTTTGCCAAAGCACTTAATACATATTTTACATCACTAATAATCTTATTAATCTCTTTTACAATTTTTTCAGTCTCTTGAGCTAATACAGTCATTTCATCCTGTTTACTTACATCTATTGTGTAACTGTTAGGGCGCAAATCTCCTTGTACAATGAGTTTCAAGCGCTCTACACATTGTTTAGCCGAATTACCTACATATTTCCCTATACGTTTAGCTATCAGATTGACTATTAAAATGGCTACTACAACCAAGAACATCGTCACAATTGCTCCTATTATGGCGATAATCAAAAAATCAGTTACAGGGACATTTGCTGCAAAACTCCAGCCTAATGTCCCCTTAATGGGTGCAAAAGCTAAACATCTTCTAACTCCATTATAGACGTACATACCAAAGCCAGTCTCTCCTTTTATCATTTTACCTTCTAAAGCTGAAAGTTGTTTAAGCGAATCATTTTTTTCTGCCTCTTTAATGATATTGATATGAGATAGGGCCAACGATTTGTCTGTATGAGCGAGAGTGGTCCCTTCATTATTAATAATAAAAGAATCTGCATTTTTACTCATCTTAATACTGGCTACCATGTTGTTTAAAATATCTGGCTGCAATTTAAAACACACAACACCTACAACTTGTGTATTAGGTAGACCATCCTTCCATACAGGCGCTGATACAATAATGTTCATTTGTTCTTCAGTAGTATCTTCTGTGATATAAGCTTTTCCTTGAAGGCCTTCTTTAAAATAAGTCTTATCGCTATAATCCATACCGTCTATAACAGTAAATCCCTCCACATTAATGAGCTTACCTTCTACTAGCCCATAGTCCTTTACTTTCTGTTCGATTAAGGTTTGTTTTTCTTCATCGGAAAAGTTAGGATTAGACAAGCGAGCCACACATCCTAGCTCAATAGCTATATTTTTATACGCTGTTAATTCCCAAGTAATGCGATCTGTTGCTATTTGAGCTGTCATTATCATAGTATCTCTTAAAGTATATTGGGTGCCTAGACAACTTATAAGAGAAGAAACAATTCCTAAAATAAGTAACATAGTGGTTACTGCTACGGTAATGGTATACCTAATTTTTACTTCAAGACCTTTTCCTCTTTTACTAAACCTGCTTTTCTTTTGCGTTTCTACCTTATTTTCCCTTCTTTTACTTGTAGACACATCCATCTCTCCTCCCAAAACCGTATAAAATATTTTAAATATTTTATAAATTCTATCACAAAATACCATTTTTATCAATTTATTTTAAAATAATATATAAAATAAATTATAATATTTCAAATTTTTCTTCAAATTTTTTATACTAGGATTAAAATGTCCCCCTATAAAGTAGACCTATGGGTTTTATTTTATAGATAAAATTTTCATTGACATTAATTAATCCTGAGAAAATTGTTGCGCAAGTGTTAATTACTACACTTAACCCTCTACAATAGTCGTAAATAGGTTAAGCTATTTTGTATACTTATCCTAATCAATGTAACCTTTGTCACAACTATAAATGGTCCCTTCCAAAAAGTTTTAAAAGGTGAGGCTATCTCTTTTGATGAAACAGAAAAATACAAAACATTCAACATAAAAAGAGGTCTTCTCTCCATTGAATGTTTCCGAGAGAAAACCTCTTTTAAATTTAAGTTTACAGAAATAAAAAGGGGTAAGTTTGAAAAGGACCACTGAGAAGAGAGAGCGCTCACTTGCACCTACTGTCTATTCTTTATCTCTCATTACTCTTTATTTCAGTTTAAATTGACTAACTTGCTCTCTGAGCTGAGTTGCCTGAGCAGAAAGCTCTTGACTTGTAGCTGAAGCTTCTTGGGCTGTTTCAGAGTTTACTTCTATCACTGCAGAAATCTGAGCCATTCCCTTATTAAGTTGTTCCATCTTTTGTGCTTGAACATTAGAGTATTCTGCTACCCTATCAATTTGAGTTACAACCTTTTGGACTCCTGTTATAACATTCTGTAGATTATCAGTAGTGGTTTGTACCATATTTTCACCATTTTGTACAGCTTTTAACGTGGTATCAATTAAGCCTTTTGTTTTCACTACTGCTTCTGTGCTTTGTTTAGCTAATTTACTAATTTCATCGGCTACTACTGCAAAGCCTCTTCCTATTTCTCCTGCTCGAGCTGCTTCAATGTTTGCATTGAGGGCAAGAAGATTGGTCTGATCAGCAATCTCTTCAATGGATTGTATAATGCCACCAATTTGACACGATACTATACTAATTTCTTGGATGGCCTCCGTCATATTTTTCATACTCTCTGTACTTTCCTCAGTATGCCTACCAATCTGATGTATTTGATGACTTGTATCCCTAGCTATTTGAGCATTTTCTTTTACTTGCTCTACTGTATCATTGATACTAGCCACTAATTCTTCTACTGTACTTGCTTGTTCCGTGGCTCCTCCTGCTAAATGCTGGGCGCCTTCTGCCATCTGAATACTTCCTGCTGATACTTGATCTGTAGCATCTGAAATAGATTGAAGGGCCTTGTTTAAAGATGCATTAATATCTTGTATGGATTTTAATATCTCTGAAAAGTCACCTACATAGCTGTCTCTTGCATGACTACTAACTGAAAAATCACCTTTAGCCATAGCACCTAACACATATTTCACATCATTAATTATGGTACTCATGCCTGTTACAATCCCTTCTGTGGCTTGGGCTAATACAAGCGTCTCATCTTTAGTCATTACCTTAGGCACATCTGATTGTAAATCACCTTCTACAATGCGTTTGAGACGTTCGGCACATTGCTTAATAGGTCTTCCTATCTCTTTTCCCATCCGTTTAGCCTTATAACTGGTTATTAAAATGGCAATTATAGTTACTAGGATAGTCATAATAACTACAGTAATAGCAGTATTTAAAAAATCAGTAATAGGAGCAACTACCGCAAAACCCCAACCTGCTACATCTTTAATAGGCATATAAGTCATAACTTTCGTTCGACCCTTATAGCTATATGTTCCGAATCCACTTTTCCCTTCAAGCATTTTCCTATGTAAATCTGCAAGCTTTCTAAGGCCCTTATTATTTTCTGATTGCTTAATGATATTTGTACTAGATATAGCCACTCCCTTATCCGAATGGGCTACTGTAGTTCCTTCTTGATTATTAATAAAAGCTCCAGCATTTTTACTCAACTTTATACTTGCTACAATGTTATCTAAAG
>JAEYNQ010000209.1 GCA_023412455.1 Bacillota bacterium | reverse complement strand
TTCTGGTATTCACCAACAAGATTGTTTGTTTATCTTGTACAGGAATATCTTGAATCTCACGCTGATAAACAGAATGAACTTTTGAAGATAAATGTTTACAATAAGGGCAGATTGCCTGCTGCTTTGTGGATTGAACTTTAAAAATTAGTTGACCATCTTTGACTGTGCAGTCAACACATTCCTATGAAGAATCCAATAGTTTTATAATTTCTTGCTCCATACGATCACCATCCTATAAATATAATTATAAGACTTTTTCGCATTAATTACAACTAATATTGGAAAGAACCGATTAGGCGCTTACTATTTTCACGAGAGTAGTTTTTATCCCCTGTCAATAACTTAAGTAAGTCTAAATCCAAATAGTAACTTGAGCGAAGAAAATCATTGTAATTAAAGTAATCTATCCGTTTTGATTGTTGTTGCCTCCAAATAAAACGTTCTGTTTTGAAAGCTCCTTCTATTTTTTCGTCCCCATTATAAAAAAGTATTTTATTATATGGAACGTTTTCAAATGAATTTAAGAGGAGTTGCTTGTCCTTTTCTGAGCTAGTAAATCCCATTTTTATGAATAGGTTATTAACATTAATACGTTTTATTCTCCTGTCCCATTGTAATTTTGCTTCAGTAAAATTAGCATTATGAACAAACTTTAAATTTACATTTCGCTCGGTATTACCTAATTGTCCTATGGGATAGATACCTGCTTGTAAATTTCCTTCTTGTACCAATGTTAATTCAGTTGATAAATAGAATAAAGGATTAAGTATGAAATTTGCATATTCTTCTCTATCCCAATATATATTTATGAGTGGGCTAGAAAAGAGAAGTCCTAAACGGTTATAGGCATAACCACCCCAACAATCATCTGATAATATTGTAACAGGGTCGTGGATTAACTGTGAATATCTAGAAAAGTCAAAGAGTGGTAAAAGAAATTTACGCCCATCAATAACCTGGTTTGCTTGAATTCCAAGACGTAGTGCCTCATCCCTAATTTCATTGTAAAAAGCCCCACTTGTAATAATTAAGTAATCGAAGTCTAATTCATTTAATTCTTCTTTATAAATTATTGGAAAGCCATCTTTGGAAAGACAGTATTTATCTCCTTTTCTGCAGACTAAAGCTTCAACTGATATGTTACCTTTATAGATTTCAAATAGTATTTGATTTAAAAGTAGATCATAATCATTGCCAATTCCCCAAAGAATACATTTGTTTATTTTGTTTATTTTCTTTTTCATGGTATAATTTCTCCGTTCTCATTATTCTAAATTACTTTTAAATTACAAAACAAGTGAAGCGAGATGCTGGAGTGTATGGAGGCCTTGTTTCTTGAATGACGTATAGATGGTATAGCTAATTTTATCAGCGTGCTCAAATGTACGAGTAAAAGAAGAAAGTACATCTAAAATATCTTCCTCACGAAGAGATTTATTATTTGTTTTCCAACGAGCTAGTAAGAGTGATTTGATACTACAATAACTGAGAAACAGTTTAAAAATCTGAAAGTTGAGGTCAGGAAGCTCTAAGGCATGCAGTAGATGGGTGTAAAGGTAATTTACAATATAATGTTCTAATATGTATTCTTGAGGGGCAAAGTAGGTATTAAATTCTTCTTCTAGAGCTTTTAGAAAGTCAAAGGTTTTTTCTTTCTTCATTTCTGCTAAAAGCGTGTTAAATTCACCAATTAGTGTTGCCATAGTAGAAGTGGGAAGTCCATTGTTGCAACGTTGTTGAATATACTCATATAAAAGATTGATTTTAGTAGCTACTTGAGGAGATAGAATAGCTAATTTGTTATGGGTGTTTTCTGATTCTACGGTTTGAGTTAATTCATCCATCCAAGAGTGAGATGAGAAATCATGGTTATCAATAAAAGTCTGAGCAGTATCAGTTCCTATCTGTATAAATACTAAGCGTTTCCACAGAGGAAGGGTTCTAAATTGAGCAATATTTATAAAAAGAAGACGTGTTTCCCAAAGAGAGTTAAAAAGCTCCAAATCATAGGAAAGAGGTTTAGAAGAGGACAGGGTAGTAGATTCCTCTAGATCGAAGGAGAGTGGGGTATTATCTTTTAAGATTAAACGTACAAGTTCAGGGCAAGCAAAAGACATAGTTTGTTCAACGTGGTTGAGATAATAAGTAGTTGCGCGAGGAAAATCCTTACAAACACTACACATGGCTTCTTCACCTAAATGAAGATAGATATCACACAGTTTGTCGGAAGTTAAAAAAGGACACATTCTATTTGCGAGTTGGATAGTGCCAAAGACTTGAAGGGAACTATTCATTTCTTTGCTTTTTTTAATATGAGCACGTAACTTTTGTCCGAAGGGACTCTTTTCTTTTTGATATCGTATATAAGTAGGTTGGTCTAGTTCAATGCGCCAATCTTTACAACATGTTTCATGGCATAAGCTACCTGTACATATAAATTTATTGTAATAAGAAGGTTTTAATATTTGCATGTGACAGAACTCCTTTATTTGTAGATATACATTGATAATAGCATATAAAGGATAAGGAAGACTATAAGATAAGGAAGAATTTAGAAGAAATAAAGATTTAAATAGGGAAGAGGGAAGGTTAAAAATAAATATGTAAGAATAGATATATTTACCCCTTGAAACTATAAAAGGGTAATGTTATAGTAAATACTGGATTGTATATAAAGATACAAATGAGCGGACGGATTTAAGAACAAAAGAAAAAAGTGCATATAAAAAGAAAAAAAGGTTGACTTAACCTTTTTTTTGTGATACTATTTTAAAATGCGACTAATATGCTAATTAATCATTTCGATTTTTATCATTATAGCACAGCAATTTACTATTTACAATACATATTCTGATTTTAGTTAATTGTTTATGGACAAGTACTAAGATGAGGATATGTCATATTTTTATTTTTTCTATTCTGAAACGATGCAGCTTGCTGCATTATTTATAAATTTTGCAAGGGGTGAGAAACACATGCAAAAATCTACAATGCGCCCAGTTAACATGGGTAAACAAATTCGCATGAGCTACGCTAGAACAAAGGATGAAGTGTTAGAAATTCCCAATCTTATTGAAATCCAAAAATCATCTTATCAATGGTTTTTATCAGAAGGTTTAAAAGAGGTTTTTCAAGATATTTCTCCGATCACTGATTTCAATGGTACTCTTATTTTAGAGTTTGTAGACTTTTTCTTGGATAGCAAACCTAAATATACTATTGAAGAATGTAAGGAAAGAGATGCTACTTACTCGGCACCACTTAAAGTAAGAGCACGTCTTCATAACAAAGAAACAGGTACAAGTGTTGATAGTGATGTCTTTATGGGTGATTTCCCTATAATGACTGAAACAGGTACTTTCGTTATTAATGGTGCTGAACGTGTTATCGTTAGCCAATTAGTGCGTTCTCCTGGTATTTATTACGGCGTTGCCTTTGATAAAACCGGTAAAAAATTATTTTCATCATCTGTTATTCCTAATCGTGGAGCTTGGCTTGAGTATGAGACAGACTCTAACGACATCTTCTATGTAAGAGTAGACCGTACACGTAAAGTACCTATTACCGTATTATTACGTTCTTTAGGTCTAGGAACGGATGCTGAAATTATTGAAAAGTTTGGTGAGGAACCTAAGATTCTTGAAACCATTCAAAAAGATACAAGTAAGACATATGAAGAAGGTCTCTTGGAAATGTACAAACGTATTCGTCCAGGTGAACCTCCTACAGTAGATAGTGCACAGACTCTTCTTAATAATATGTTTTTTGATCCAAAGAGATATGACCTTGCAAAAGTAGGACGTTATAAGTTTAATAAGAAGTTGGCCCTCCGTAACCGTGTGACAGGTTATACTTTAGCTGATAATGTAGTGAGTCCTTTTACTGGTGAATTAGTAGCTAGTAAGGGTGATAAGATCACTGTTAAGCTTGCAGATGCTATTCAAAATACAGGTATTGACGAGATTTTTGTCGAGTTACCTGGTCACGATCGACCTATTAAAATCCTTACCAATAGAACAGTAGACATGACGAGCTTTATTGACTGTGATCCAGCTGAACTGGAGATTAGAGATACTGTTTACTATCCTGTATTAGAAGAGATTTTAAATGAGTATCAAGACATGGAAGACATCAAAAAAGCAATACGTGCTAGAAAAAATGAGCTTATTCCAAAAAGCATTACCTTAGATGATATTTTTGCTTCTGTTAACTATAATATTCATCTGGAATATGAAATCGGTTATACAGATGATATTGACCATTTAGGGAATAGACGTATTCGTGGTATTGGTGAACTTTTCCAAAATCAATTCCGTATTGGTCTATCTCGTATGGAGCGAGTTGTTCGTGAAAGAATGACTATTCAAGACCAAGAAGCTATTAATCCACAAGCTTTTATCAATATTAGACCTGTATCTTCTGCTATTAAAGAGTTCTTCGGAAGCTCTCAGCTTTCACAGTTCATGGATCAAAACAACCCATTAGCAGAATTAACCCATAAGAGAAGATTATCTGCCTTAGGACCTGGTGGTCTTTCAAGAGAGAGAGCTGGTTTCGAGGTTCGAGATATTCACTATTCTCACTATGGTCGTATGTGTCCTATTGAGACACCAGAAGGTCCTAACATCGGTCTTATCAATTCATTAGCAACTTTTGCTCGTATTAATGAATATGGGTTTATTGAAGCGCCTTATCGTATCATTGATAAAACAGGTCCAGAACCACGTGTAACAGATGAGTACATCTATATCACAGCTGATGAAGAAGAAAAATATACAATTTGTCAAGGTACAGAACCTCTTACACCAGAAGGCTATTTTGTTAACAAGCGTGTAACAGGGCGTCATGGTGATGAGATTCTTGCTTTTGATTATAAAGATGTGGACTTAATGGATGTTTCTACAAAACAACTGGTTTCTGTAGCGACAGCCCTTATTCCTTTCCTTGAAAATGACGATGCTAACCGTGCCCTTATGGGTGCCAACATGCAACGTCAAGCTGTACCACTTATTGCAACCAATAGCCCAATTGTGGCAACAGGTATGGAATATAAGATTGGTATGGACTCAGGTGCTTTAGCCGTTGCAAAAGAAGATGGTGTTGTAGAAAAGGCATCTGCTAGAGAAATTATTATCAAAGATCATGAAGGTAAAAAACATTCCTATAAACTGGCTAAGTTCGAACGTAGTAATGCAGGTACTTGTATTAACCAACGTTGCCTCGTAACAAAAGGTGATGAGGTAAAGGTAGGAGACGTACTTGCAGATGGACCTTCTACTCAAAATGGTGAGTTAGCCCTTGGACAAAATCCTCTTATTGGATTCATGACATGGGAAGGTTACAACTATGAGGATGCTGTTCTTCTGAGTGAAAGACTTGTTCAAGAAGATGTTTATACTTCTATTCACATTGAAGAGTATGAACTAGAAGCCCGTGATACAAAAGTAGGACCAGAAGAGATTACAAGGGATATTCCTAATGTAGGTGAAGATGCCCTTAAAGACTTAGATGAACGTGGTATCATTCGTATTGGTGCAGAAGTGCGTTCAGGAGATATATTAGTAGGGCGTGTTACACCAAAAGGTGAGACAGAGCTTACTGCAGAAGAAAGATTACTACGTGCCATCTTTGGTGAGAAAGTACGTGAAGTAAGAGATACTTCACTTCGTGTACCACATGGTGAAGCCGGTATTATCGTAGATGTGAAAATCTTTACGAGAGAAAATGGAGATGAACTAGATCCAGGTGTTAACCGTATGGTGCGTTGTTATATTGCTCAAAAGAGAAAGATCTCTGTAGGTGATAAAATGGCGGGACGACATGGTAATAAGGGTGTTATCTCTAGAGTACTTCCGGTAGAAGATATGCCTTTCCTTCCAAATGGTAGGCCTCTAGATATCGTGCTTAACCCACTGGGTGTACCATCTCGTATGAACATTGGACAAGTACTTGAAATCCACTTAGGTTTGGCTTCTAAAGCTCTTGGTTTCAAAATTGAGACACCCGTATTTAATGGTGCAACAGAGCAAGATATCATGGATACTCTTGAAATGGCCAATGACTACGTTAACCTTCCATGGGATGAAGTAGAAGCTAAGGAAAAGGGTGGAGAAGATTTAACCCATACCTTTATAGCTAAATGGGCAGACAGAACCAATGATGAGGTTATGGATTATCTTGAGGAAAACAGAGCCCACCGTTCAGAGTGGAAAGGTGTTCCAATAGATAGAACAGGTAAAATTCGTTTAAGAGATGGACGTACAGGAGAAGAGTTTGATAACCCTGTTACTGTAGGTTACATGCATTACCTTAAACTTCACCACTTAGTAGATGATAAAATGCATGCACGTTCTACAGGACCATATGCTACCATTACACAACAACCACTTGGTGGTAAGGCACAATTCGGTGGACAACGTTTTGGAGAGATGGAGGTTTGGGCACTAGAGGCTTATGGTGCTGCTTATACGCTTCAAGAAATCTTAACCATTAAATCTGATGATGTTGTAGGTCGTGTGAAAACTTATGAATCTATCGTTAAAGGTGAAAATATACCTGAGCCAGGTATCCCAGAATCTTTCAAAGTACTTCTTAAAGAACTTCAATCGCTTGCTCTCGATGTAAGAGTACTCACAAATGACCTGAATGAAGTAGACATTAAAGAGAGTATTGAGGATGGTCAAAGCATAAATGTTAATACAGAAGGTTTGGAAGATGTTCCAGTAGTGGATGATTATGAAGTTGAATTAGACGCTGAGGTAGATCCTGATCTCTTTGAAGAAAGTATAGAATTAGACTTTGAACCTGAAGATGATATACTGTTTTCAGCTGATTCAATAGACGATTTAGATTTATAAAATAGAAGGGAGTGCATAGCATGTCAAACATGGATCAAGCTATCTTTTTTGAAAGCATAAAGATAGGCCTCGCTTCCCCTGATAAAATCCGAGAGTGGTCACGAGGAGAAGTAAAAAAACCAGAGACTATCAATTATCGTACACAAAGACCAGAGCGTGATGGATTGTTCTGCGAAAAAATCTTTGGACCAAGCAAAGACTGGGAATGTCATTGTGGAAAATATAAGAGAATTAGATATAAAGGCGTTATTTGTGATCGTTGTGGTGTAGAGGTTACAAAGGCAAAAGTTAGACGTGAGAGAATGGGACACATTGAGCTTGCGGCTCCAGTGTCACATATCTGGTATTTTAAAGGAATTCCAAGCCGAATGGGGTTAATACTTGATATTACCCCAGGAAAGCTTGAAAAAATATTATATTTTGCATCTTATATTGTACTTGACCCAAAAGATACAGGGCTTGAGTATAAGGAAATATTAGGTGAAAAAGAATACCGTGAAGCTGAAGAAAAATATGGCCCAGGGTCTTTCGTAGCTGAAATGGGTGCAGAAGCTATTCAAAGCTTACTTTCTGACATTGACTTGGAGAAAGAAAGTGAAGAATTAAAAGAAATGCTTAAAACAACAACAGGTCAAAAACGTGTACGTGTTATTAAGAGACTTGAAGTTATTGAAGCTTTTAGATTATCTGGTAATCGACCAGAGTGGATGGTACTAGATGTTATTCCCGTTCTCCCTCCAGACCTTAGACCAATGATTCAATTAGATGGTGGACGTTTTGCAACCTCTGACTTAAATGACCTTTATAGAAGAGTGATTAACCGTAACAATCGTTTAAAAAGACTTCTTGATTTAGGTGCGCCTAACATCATTGTAAGAAATGAAAAACGAATGCTACAAGAAGCAGTTGACGCGCTGATTGACAATGGTCGTCGTGGTAAACCTGTAACAGGCCCTGGTAATAGACCACTTAAATCTTTATCCGATATGTTAAAGGGTAAATCAGGACGTTTCCGTCAAAACTTATTAGGTAAACGTGTGGATTATTCAGGTCGTTCGGTTATCGTAGTAGGACCAAGCCTTAAGATTTATCAATGTGGTTTACCAAAAGAGATGGCTATTGAGTTATTTAAGCCATTCGTTATGAAGAAGTTAGTATCCGATGGGATTGCACACAATATTAAAAATGCAAAACATATGATTGAGAGACTACAATCTCAAGTATGGGATGTATTAGAAGAAGTAATCAGAGAGCATCCAGTGATGCTGAACCGTGCCCCCACACTTCACCGTTTGGGTATTCAAGCCTTTGAACCTATTTTAGTAGAAGGTCGTGCCATTAAGCTTCATCCACTTGTATGTACAGCTTATAATGCGGACTTCGATGGTGACCAAATGGCTGTTCACGTGCCACTTTCTGTTGAAGCTCAAGCAGAGTGCCGTTTCTTACTTCTTGCACCAAATAACCTTTTAAAGCTTTCTGATGGAGCCCCTGTTGCGGTACCTTCACAGGATATGGTTCTTGGTACCTACTACTTAACTCTTGATAAAGAGGGAGAAAAGGGAGAAGGTAAATACTTCCGTAATACAAATGAAGCTATTTTAGCTTATGAAACGAAGAATATTAGTTTACATGCACGTATTAATGTACGTCGTACGGTAGAGATAGATGGTCAAGAAGTTAGTGGTATGACAGAAACAACTGTAGGCCGTATTATCTTCAATGAGATTATTCCTCAAGATTTAGGTTTTGTAGATCGAACAATGGAAGAAAATAAACTTAAATTTGAGATTGATTTCTTAGTAGGTAAAAAACAACTGGGACAAATTATCAAGAAATGTATTAATACCCATGGTGCAACAGAGACAGCTATCTTACTTGATAACATTAAAGACCTAGGCTTTAAGTTCTCTACACGTGGTGCCCTTACTGTATCTGTATCAGATATGGCTATTCCTAAGCAAAAACAAGACTTCTTAAACGAAGCACAAGCAGAAGTAGATAAAGTAACTAAACTCTTTAGACGTGGTCTCATGACCGATGAAGAGCGTTACAATAAAGTTATTATGGCTTGGAACGTTGCCAATGACAAAATTACTAAGGCGCTTCTTGATAACCTTGGAAAATATAATAATATCTACATGATGGCTAACTCAGGGGCCCGTGGTTCCACAAACCAGATTAAACAATTAGCAGGTATGCGTGGTCTGATGGCTTCTACATCAGGTCGTACCATCGAGCTTCCTATTAAAGCTAACTTCCGTGAAGGGCTAGGAGTACTAGAGTACTTTATTTCTGCTCACGGTGCACGTAAAGGACTTAGTGATACAGCCCTTCGTACAGCTGACTCAGGATACCTTACACGTCGTCTTGTTGACGTATCACAAGATGTTATCGTTAGAGAAAAAGACTGTCATGATCATACCCCAGAAGAAGCTATTCCAGGTATGTGGGTAAAAGCCTATATGGATGGCGCAGAGGTTATTGAACCTTTATTTGAACGTATTTCAGGACGTTTTGCAGCAGAACCAGTGGTTCACCCAGAAACAGGTGAGGTTATTGTAGCTGTTAATGAAATGATCATACCTAATAAAGCAGAGCTTATTGAAAAACTAGGTATTACTAAAGTCAAAATCCGAAATGCCCTTACCTGTAAATCTAAGGTAGGAGTATGTGCAAGATGTTATGGTGCCAATATGGCATCTGGAAATGAAGTAAGAGTAGGAGAATCAGTAGGTATTATTGCAGCTCAATCTATCGGTGAGCCAGGTACACAGCTTACTATGCGTACTTTCCATACGGGTGGTATCGCTGGAGATGATATCACACAAGGTCTTCCTCGTGTGGAAGAGCTCTTTGAAGCACGTAAACCAAAAGGTCTTGCTATTATTACAGAAATTCCAGGTATTGTAGCCCTTACAGATAATAAGAGAAAACGTGAAGTAACCATTACAGATAATGAAAGTGGACAAAGTAAATCTTATGTTATTCCATATGGTTCACGTATTAAAGTACATGAAGGGGACTATGTTGAAGCCGGTGATGAACTGACAGAAGGTAGTGTTAACCCACATGATATCTTAAAAATCAAAGGGATTACAGGTGTACAACACTATATGATTCAAGAAGTACAACGGGTATACCGTCTCCAAGGTGTTGATATCAATGATAAACACATTGAAGTGATTGTACGTCAAATGCTTAAAAAAGTTAAGATTGAAGAGAGTGGAGATACGGATTTATTACCAGGTAGCTCAGTAGATATCTTAGAGTATGAAGATGTTAACAAAAGAGCTATTGAAGCAGGATTAGAGCCTGCAGTAGGTAAGAGTGTTCTCCTAGGTATTACAAAGGCTTCCTTAGCTACAGAGTCCTTCTTATCAGCAGCTTCCTTTCAAGAAACAACAAAGGTTCTTACTGAAGCAGCTATTAAAGGAAAAACAGATCCACTTATTGGTCTAAAAGAAAATGTAATTATAGGTAAGCTTATTCCAGCTGGTACAGGTATGGATAAATACCGAAAACTTGATATTACAATCAATGAAGAATAAATAAAAAGAGTAGGAGCAGCTTAAGGGAAGCTCCTACTTTTTTACTTCGAATAGATTGACAAAATTTGCTTAGAGCCAAATCGTCAAAAATAGGATATGATTAGAGAGAGTGAGTGAGGTCATCTTTATCATCAGCTTGAATTGTATAAGTAAAAAAAACTTGACAATAACATGGATGAGTGATAAAATGGCTCAGTGTGTAATAGTATGCATAAAGATCAGCCCAAAGGGGGATTTATAGTGTACCATTTTGAAGACACAAAAAAAATAGTTGGTACAAAGCAGACCTTAAGACAGTTAGAAAAGAACAATGTTAAGGTTTTATTTGTTGCCAAAGATGCCGATGACAAAGTTACAGGTCAGGCGGTAGAGCTTGCAAAAGCAAACAATGTCCAAGTGAAATATATAGATACTATGTGTGAGCTGGGCAAACAATGTAACGTAGAAGTAAAGACTGCAATAGCAGCAATTATTGAGTAAGGAGGAGGTGCCAGAATGCCAACATTTAACCAATTAGTCCGTAAAGGAAGAAAAGAAATCGAGAAGAAATCAACTGCACCAGCGTTACAAAAAGGGTTTAACTCTCTTCAAAAACGCTCTACAGATATCTCTGCTCCACAAAAAAGAGGTGTTTGTACAGCAGTTAAAACAGCAACACCAAAAAAACCAAACTCTGCTCTTCGTAAAATTGCAAGGGTACGTCTTACAAATGGAATCGAAGTAACAGCTTACATTCCAGGTGAAGGACACAACCTTCAAGAGCACAGCGTTGTATTAATTCGTGGTGGTAGGGTAAAAGACTTACCAGGTACACGTTACCACATTATCCGTGGTACATTAGATACAGCTGGTGTAGCTAACAGACAACAAGCTCGTTCTAAATACGGAGCTAAAAAAGGCAAAAAAGGTGCTGTAAAAGGCAAAAAATAATTTTTAAGGAATGAATTGGTGCCCAACTTACGAATATAAAGCTGAATGAGTCAGATTTAAATAGATGAGTGGGCACGCACGATCCTCTCTAGTAAAGAGGACGAGTACCGATGATATTTCATTAGATTTAGTTAAGGAGGGAAGACCGTGCCACGTAAAGGACATGTAGCAAAAAGAGACGTATTAGCTGATCCACTTTACAATAGTAAGTTAGTTACAAAACTTATTAACAACATTATGTTAGATGGTAAAAGAGGAACAGCTCAAAAAATAGTTTATGGTGCGTTTGACATCATAAAAGAAAAAACAGGTAGAGATGCATTAGAAGTTTTCCAAGAAGCTTTAGAGAACATCATGCCAGTATTAGAAGTAAAAGCACGTCGTGTAGGAGGTGCAACTTACCAAGTACCTATGGAAGTTCGTCCAGAAAGACGCCAAACATTAGGACTTCGTTGGTTAACAGTTCATACACGTAAACGTGGAGAAAAAACAACAACAGAAGCTCTTGCGGCTGAGTTATTAGATGCACTTAATAACACAGGTGGAGCAGTTAAGAAAAAAGAAGATACACACAAAATGGCAGAAGCAAACAAAGCATTTGCTCACTACAGATGGTAGGCTATTTAATTTAAAGGAGGAAATACCTTGGCAGGAAGAGAATATCCACTTGAGCG
>JAEYNQ010000198.1 GCA_023412455.1 Bacillota bacterium | reverse complement strand
CATATCGTTTCGTTTTCAGGAACAAGTTATAGGCTAAAAAAAGCCTTAGAAGAATACTAAATCAAGTTGCAAGTGACTCTACATAAATCGGCTGCACTTTTGTGCATTTTTGTATTGCAAAAAACAGGTTAAGTAATCATAGAGAATTGCTATTACCAAATTTCCAAAGAGATTTTGTATGGGGTAAAGAAAAACAAGAAAAAAGCTTAGTAACTTCAATTTTATGTGATATTCCAATAGGGAACTTGTTGATTTTAAAAAGTAAAAAGGAATGTTTTTCAACAAAAGAAATAGAAGGCATTCTGGAGGATATAATTCTATATTTATTAGATGGTCAACAATGATTATCTACATTAAAGAGCATTTTCTATGATTTTTTTGATAATGAAGTATGGAAGGACAGTTTAATATTTTAAGGTGAGGAACATATGAAACAATGTAGAAGTTGGTGTAGACCAGATGGTATAAACGGTTTGATAGGAATAAAACGAGTAGATATTACTGTTATTAGAGAGATGAATACAGTAATTCCACAAATCTTTCAAGAGGATTTTCCTTCAATAGCAAAGTTAAGAAAAAGTGGTCAAAGTAAGATGACTATACAATTAAAATATAATGAAAAGATATATGAGGGATATATTGAGGAGGATTTTAAACATAGGATTACAATAGGAATCTGTTCTGTAAATTTAAAAGAAACAATTAAAAATATTTTTATTAAAAGCTTAGAGAGTTTATCATCAGGCCATAAATTAAGTAATAGTTCAACACAAGATGCAGAATATATTGAGTTTTATTCTACAGACCAAGAAGATATGTATGAAATTAAATTAATTAATAATTTACATTTAAAATATGTAGTAGAGGCAGGTCGACATCTAGACATAAATTTGGTGCATGACTACTTAAAAAATAATGGGTTTAATTATACTCATCAAGAGATCTACAACTTTTATCTTTCTCTTAAATCTAAGCCTTTTGTAATCCTCTCTGGTATCTCTGGGACAGGTAAATCTAAACTTGTTCGCCTATTCGCAGAGGCTATTGGTGCTAACTTTACCCTCATTCCAGTAAGGCCGGATTGGTCGGATGCCACAGAACTTTTAGGATACAAGGATATTAATCAAGTCTTTCATCCAGGTAAGCTGACAGAGGTTATCGCCAAGGCGAGTGATGATCCAGATACCCCCTACATCGTGTGCTTAGATGAGATGAACTTAGCACGCGTAGAATATTATTTTAGTGATTTTCTGTCTCTTATTGAGTTGAGGCATTGGAAAGATGGCAGGATTGTAACAGATCCGTTACCTATTTCGCTGGATGAGGGGGACAAATTGCTATCTATTCCAGATAATCTGTATATCGTGGGAACTGTAAATATGGATGAAACCACTTTTCAGTTTAGTAAGAAAGTCTTAGATCGTGCCAATACCATAGAGCTAAATGATGTGGATTTGGCATATAATTTTGAAGAAGAAACACAAGAAGTTCAGTCTATGACAGTATGTAATAATGCTTTAAGAAGTGAGTATCTTCTCCTCAGAGATTGTAAAGAACAAGCAGCTTTAGCAAGTCGCGTGATAGAGGAGCTTATTGTACTGAATGAAATCCTTACACCTTGTCAAATGCAGTTTGCTTATCGTGTGCGGGATGAAGTGGTCTTTTATATGATCTATAATGAAGTTTATGATCTCATGAGTGAAGAAGAAGCTTTTGATTATCAGATTTTACAAAAGGTATTGCCTCGTATTAATGGGACAAGTACCCGCACTCAGGAGGCATTAGTGAAGCTCTTTTGGTATTGTGTAGATGGGAAGGCAGGGCGCCAAAGTAGTTATGATTTAGAAGCTTGGCAACAGGAAGTGGCAAGTGCACGTTATCCGAAATCAAGCGTAAAGCTTTTAGACATGCTAAGGAGGTTTGAGGAAGATGGATTTACCTCTTTCTGGTTCTAAAGAAGGCGTGTTGGTGGCAATAGAAAGTGAACAGTTTAATTTGTATATCAAAGGAAAACAACCCAAGTTTACGAAGCTGAGCGAAGAAGATTTAGCCTACTATGAGATACATAGTGAAGTGTCGGTAGACGTGAGTATAGAGGGGATTTGTAAAGAAGAGGCAAGTGTACTAAGTCTTAAGGCAGCTCCTTTATTCTTTGAACAGACAGCATATGAAATTGTGATTGAGACAATGGGCGAGGAGAAAGTGACCTTTGATCACGATAGTCCTTTGATTCGTAATAAGGTGACACCTTTAGGCAGAAGAGGCAAGATGCAAAGTGGTGTGATTAATTTTGGCAGTGAGGTGGGGCTATCAGAGTTTAGAATTTTGATAGGGGGAAGCCTTTCTTTAAGGTTTGTCCTAGAAGTCTATCCGACGAAGCTCAGTTACAAAGCAGATTATTGTAAGCTTCAAGAGGAGATAACGGAAGAGATTTATAATCTGGCCTATGATTTCATGAAGCAAACCTACCAAAGTGTAGGACTTCAGCCAAAGAGCCATGTCTCTCTGACAGAGTTTTTTAGTATCTATAAAATGCAGTTTAAGCACCTTAGGGAAACTATCAGCTTGATCACATATAGACCTTATCATCAACTTATAGAGGACGTGGAGATTCGGAATTTTAGAGAGGGAATGTCTATGGGAAAAAGGGGGATTTCTTATCTAAACAAACATCCTAATCAGCTTATTAAAGGACCTGTGGGGCTGAGTGCCAAAAAGGTTTTGGTCACTACGAAGCAGCATACTGTAGATGTTTATGAGAATCAAGTGGTGAAGTTCATGCTAGAGCAGATTCTTAGAAAGCTAAAAAGTGTTAAACTAGCTTATTTTAAGCTAGATCGTGCAAAGGATGAGCAGGTACTAACTTTTTTAAACGAACAAATTATGTATATGGAACAGCAGTTAGGAAGTTATTTCTTTAGAAGCATCAGCAAACTAAATCGCCCTATGCAGTTTTCATTAGTGATTCAAATGTCACCGATTTACAGAAAGTTTTACAAGGTGTATTTAACTTTACAAAGAGGGTTGTCCTTAAGCTCGGATATCTTTCAAATTTCCTATAAGAATGTGGCAGAGCTCTATGAATATTGGTGCTTTATCAAGTTAGGTTCTTTGCTCAGGAAGTATCATCCTCTTAAAGGTAATGATGTGATTAAGGCAGATAGCAAGGGGCTTTATGTGAGTCTTAAAAGGGGAAGACATCGACATTATCCTTTATTCATAGTAAGACGGGGGAAACCTTTTTCCTAAGCTATAATCGTTGCTTTAATAGTAATCCTACGGTTTCACAAAAGCCGGATAATATGTTGCTGCTTCAAAAGGAGATGAGTGGTATCACCTATCATTATGTGCTAGATGCTAAGTACAAACTTGATTACGAAGAGATAGATGGTCAGAGGATAGAGGTTCCTCGTAAGGAAGATATTAATACGCTCCATCGTTATAGAGATGCCATCGTATCTAGTGTAGGGAAAAAAGGGTATGAGCAAGTGGTGTTTGGTGGCGTAATCCTATTTCCTGGTGGACAGGAACAAGCTTATACTACTCATGACTTTTACCAAAGCATTGCAAAGGTGAACATTGGAGGATTACCTTTTTTGCCAGCACATACCCAGCTTGTAGAAGCTTTCCTAGAAGATTTAGTGGAAGGCACGGGGCACAGCCAATATAGTCATTTACCTTTAACTATAGGAACAAAGGATTATTTAGAAGACTTAAATATAGCCACGAAAAATGTGCTAATTGCCCCTGTAAAATCAGCCGACCAGTTTAGGACTAGTTTAGAAAAACGCCTTTATCATATGCCACAAAGTGCTCTTAAGGTGCTTAATAAGCAAATTGAAACCATTGTACTCTATGAACCAAAAGGTAAAGAAGGCCCACTACCAGGAGGTGGCATACGCTATGAGGGCAAAGTAAAGTCAGCCACAGCCTTACTAAGAAAAGAACTTAAGGACATCTTTCCTATGACCAAAGATAATGGGGAAGAAATTTATATTCTCTATGAAATCAGCTTTTGGAAAGAGCGTAAAGAAATCCTAAGGCCAAGTCGCCATGCCCCTATGAGAGGACCAAGGTATACCAATAGCACCTTACTTAGGTATGCCAAAACCTTGCCAGAACTCTATATCAGAGATGAGGTAGAATTTAATCTCATTCTTCAACTTAGAAGAAATGTAGAACACCTTATAGCAGGGCTAAATGAAGACGAGCAACTTGAGCTAAGAGTAGGTAATGTAAAACTTGTAGTAGATGAAGCGCTAAACATTCTAGCAATAGGGTCAGAGAAGACGAAGGTTTTCGAGAGGGAAGTGTTAGAGTATCACCCAAGAGAAATTTATAACTGGATTAAAGAAGTGCAAAAGGAGGTTCACTAGGGGATTTAGAAAAGTAAAATGTGGATAATTACTATGAGGAAGGGAATGCTGGGGATAAGAAGTAGGCTATCATAAGAGTATTATCAGGGAATGAAGGGGTTAATCTTAGGATTAACTCTTTTATTTTGGAAAATAATCGAACATATGTTTGAGTTTTACAAGAAATGGGTATAATTTTATTATCACAAGTATAAGGAGACTGAGGTGACTTATACTTTACGGATAAGGAGATTAGAACATGGGCAAGAAGATTCATGACAAGGGCTACAAACGGGTTTTAGCTAAGAAGAAGCACTTTATTCATATGATGCGAAAATATATAGACGCTTCTTTGGGCGAACGAATTTTAGAAGAGGATTTAGAGCTCATTGATAAGGAATTTATTCCTAAGGATTTTAAGGAAAGAGAAGCTGATATTATTTACAAGGCGAAGCTTATAGATAGAGAAGTGA
>JAEYNQ010000144.1 GCA_023412455.1 Bacillota bacterium | reverse complement strand
TCTTATAAGTGGTGTGGATCGCACACATATGGCACCCACTAAATTCCTTACAAGGGCAGAGCTTATGATAGTGCTCATAAGGTTAGATGAGTTACTAAAATAAGTGATAGAGACATACATGTTTTTTTAAATAGCTTTATATAGCATCATATAAATATATTGATAAAGGATAGTACCTACACCAAGATACTATCCCTTCTTTTTATACATCAAAATTAATCTGTTCTTTCTATATAGGTTCAAATACCGTACAAATCGACAACACAGCAAATATGATTGTTATAGTAGCTATGATTCCCATAATCACCAAGAACAGTCTTGTACGTTTTTCATCCCTCTTTGTAAAGTGTTTTATGGTAAAGAGAGGGCTAAAGGCTAATAATAATACTTGTTGAAATGCTTCTGCAAAACTCTTAAATCCTATAATATACTTAGATTTACTACCTTCACTTATTCGGATCAGTTTTACTTTGCTTTGACCGAAATCCTCGATTTTATAAAGCTTACGGATAAAATTTCCTGATAGAAGAGCCATAATAATCCCGCCTAAAAAGATACCTGCCAATACTAATACACATTCTTCTAGATGTATTGCCACTTCATAGCCAAAAATCTTAACTACAGTATGCTCATATTTATGAAAAAGCTCATTAAACATTATCATTCTCCTTATCGTTAAAATACTTATTAGTTATACGCTGAAGTTCTTTAACTATCTCATCCTTTTCAGCTTGTGAAAGCTTTTTGTCCACTGAAACTTGTGTAAAGACCTTTCTAAGAGCAGGATTCGCCACAAGCCTATTTGCTTCTTCATTCTCAATTCGAATATATAGATCAAACAACTCCTTTTTATCCACACCATACAAAGCAGCCAGTGCTACTAAGACGGCATCGGATGCAGCGCATAATCCGCGTTCTACTTGGCTTATATAACTTCCAGATACACCAATAGCACGTCCAACTTTAAATACTGATTGGCCTGTAGCCTTACGCATATCTCTCAATTTAGTGCCGGCTTCTTTCCATAGCTTCTTTTTATCCACACCAAACCCGCCTTTCATTATATTAGTATGACAAGAATAAGCCGTAAATATGCTATTTCCAATCTTTTCATAAAGAAACTTATTTATGTTAGTGTTATATTTTTATTGTAAACAACAATAGGGAAGTAGGAAGAATAAAAGATCACATCTAGGAGGGTATTAGTTATGTATAAGGGATATAAGATAACAAAAAGGTTACAAAGGTATATGGAGTATATTTCTCTTAAATACGAGAGACTTTCCTTAGAGGGAGAAGTAAACCTGTGGGATATTATTTCGGAGTACAAATTTATTACAGACCAACCTGAGTGCGTACAGATGTTTATATATGATTGTATATATGGGAAGTTTATGTATTATGGAGAGTATTCTGTAGTAAGGGCTGTGGATGGGGGCTTGTATGTGAAGAAAATAGGTGGAGTAGAGAGGAAGATAGTAGGAAATATGCTATAATGAATTTAAGGATACTTTTTAGATACTATGTTAAGAATAGACTATGGGAAAAGATCTAAAAGGAAAAGAGTTAGGTATAGGAATTACACAAAGAAAAGATGGCAGTTATCATGCTAGATATCATAATAGATTTGGGAAGAGGGTGAGTCTGTACTCAGATAATCTAAAGGAGCTGAGGCAGATGTTGCAAGATGCTCAATATGAGGATAGGAATAAGCTTAATGTAATTGATCCAGGAGTTACTTTGGATGAATGGTTTGAAAAGTGGCTTAATGTTTATAAGTATGGAGTGATTAGGGAAAATACTAGACGTATTTATTCAACGGTATATGAAAAACATATAAGCCCTATGCTAGGGAAAATAAAACTGACAGAGATAACTCATTTACAAATTACAGCCCTTATAAATATGATTAAGAAAAATGGGTATGGCTATGAAACTCAGCATAAGGCTAAAATTATTCTGCTTGATTTATTTAACAAGGCCATGATTGATGATTTGATAGTGAAAAACCCTGCCAAAGGGGTTAAGATATTCAAACCCAAAAAGAATATTAGAGTTTTAACAGTAGATGAGCAAAAGGACTTTTTTGAGTGTGCAGCAGGAACCTTTTATAATAATCTGTTTGTTGTTTTAATATGCACAGGACTTAGGCTGGGAGAGATTGCAGCATTGACATGGGACGATATTGATGTAGAAAATAGAGTCATTGATATAAACAAAACTTTGTTTTACCAAAAATTAGATGGGGATGAAACAAAGAAATTTCACCTAGGCCCACCTAAGACTAGAAGTAGTAAGCGTAAAGTACCCATTAATGAACAATGTCTACAAGCACTTAAGCGACAGAAGTTTCAAAGAGATGTAGTGATGAGTAAAAGTTATGCAAAGCCTTTAGCAGGGTACAATAATCTATTATTTACAACTAAATTTGGAACTCCCTTAAATTCTCAGTTGTGTAGCGATGCAATAAAGGTAATTATTAATGAAATCAATTTAATGAAAGATGATGTAGAGAGCTTAGAACCTTTCTCAGCACATACCTTTAGACATACGTTTGCAACAAGGTGTTTAGAATGCAATATAAAACCTAAAATTATACAAGAATACTTAGGACATGCTACTTTATCTATGACAATGGACTTGTATACCCACATTTTAAAAGAGCATCAAACATCTGAAATGAATAAGCTAAAGCTAGATCTTTTTGATAATGAAATATAAGCAACTGGCGTAGAAATGGCGTAAGCTTAAAAGAGGGTGGGGTAAGATGAATACGGAACCCTTGTAAAATCAGCGTTCTTGAAATCAGTAATATTACTATTTAGCTCAATTACTACGTTTACCAAGTAACACCTTATAATTTGGAAGAGATAAAGTAGAGATATTGGGGGACAAGGGTTTGAGCCAATTATGGGTGTCTGAAAATTACTGGAATATATTGGGAAAATGGTGTAAAATGGTGTATAAAATGTAGGTTTACAAAATAAATGGTGTAGAAATGGTGTATAAAATCTAACAGAAATGGTGTAAGAAATTACGCTCAAATATCATTTTTTAATATTATTAGAAGGGATCTAAAGCAGTTTAGCTTTAGGTCTTTTTTTATTTCCATTTTTCTTCCTTAATAAAAAATTCATAAAGGCCTCATATTGGCTTCATAAAGGCCTCAAAAAAGCCTTAAAAAGGCCTCATGGGCAGTACAAAAATGAGGATTAAGCTTTTCTTGTAGCGAAACACGACAAGCAGACTTAAGAACAATGTTTCGTTTTACAAGAAAGGAGGTCAAAAACAATGCTACACAACTTAAGAGCAGAAATGGCTA
>JAEYNQ010000138.1 GCA_023412455.1 Bacillota bacterium | reverse complement strand
TATTCAAACTCTTGATACCCACTAATAATAATAGCATACGTTTCACTCTTCATTTGACAAAGTCTCTGAACCATTTCTACCCCTGTCATAATTGGCATCTTAATATCTGTAATGACCACATCTGGTTGATATTTACATACCTTTTCTAAGCCTTCCTGTCCATTTTCTGCAGTTGCTAGAATTTCAAATTCAGGACATTTTAGTCGAATAATTGTACAAATATGATTAAGCGCTGTAGGTTCATCATCTATAACGATAACTGAAAACATCTTTTCCCCTCCCTTTCTACCTCTGTCGGTATTTATTCTTGCCCTAGTATTCCTTTTATTTTGGCACCGATCCTTACCTCTGCTCCTCTTTCTCTATTGCTTAAGGTAAAAAATAGCTCTTCTCCATATAATAAGTAGAGTCGTGTATAGGTATTAACAAGCCCCATGCCACCTATTTCCAGCTGTAAGTTTCCTGTCCGTGCTTTTAAAAAGCATTTAGCATCCTCCATTTTTTCCTTGAGTTTTTCTAATATACTTTCTTCAAAGCCTTCTCCATTATCTACTATACGTATATACCAATACCCCTTCTCCTGCCATCCTCTTACTTCCACCTTCATTGAACGTGTCATATTTTTAAAACCATGGTTAATGCAGTTTTCTACAATTTGTTGCAATACAATCTTGGGAACGATTTGATTTTTAACTTGCTCCTCTATATGTATTTCATAACTTAATTTATAATCATACCTGGATTTTAAAAGGTAGAAATATTTTTCTAGATAGTTTGCTTCAGCTTCTATGGTAGCCTCTCTTTTTTTGTTACTTGTTGAATAGCGTAGCATATCTGCCAAGCTTCTACACATATCACAAATCACTTCATCGCCACTTAGGACGCCTCGATTGGAAATCACATTAAGTACATTGAAGAGAAAATGAGGATTAACTTGAGCCTGTAACAAATCAAATTGTGCTTGAATCTGTAGCAAAGATTGTTTTTTCTCCTTTATAATCGCCTCATCTAATCGTGTGAGTACTTGTTGATAAGATTTTTGAAGAGCTAAAATTTCATCATTGGATTGATCTACAACGATTTCAGCCTTTAAGTTCTCAAGTCCTGTATGTTCCATTTGCTCACGTAGTTGTCTAATAGGCTTTGTCAAATACTTTGAGGCAACTACAATATAAATAAGGGATATAACGATTAAGCATAAACCTAGCAAAACAATGGTAGTAGTAATATGTGTGGCAGAGCTTTCAATTTGTGAAAAATCTTCTGTTACCAAGAGCGTCACCCCAGCTTCTTTACAATAAGAAAAGGCAATCATCTCATCTTCTCCACTTTTTGTATTCCTATAGATCATTTGCTCAGGTTTTAACTGCCTAGCTACTTCTTGATAAAAAGTACCATATTCCTCGGGCTTGGTGGAATAAAGGATATTTCCATCATCTTTAATCGCTACAATCCCCACATCTTCCCTTACTATTTGAAAAATCTCTTTTAAATCTTCTGCTTGTTTTTGGACTTCAATATACCCTAGCCTTTCACCTTGTACCTTTTTTGCTAAACTAAAGACCTCGGGTTGTTTCTTTAACCCCCAGTCATCTTGGTGGCGAGCAATAAGAACGACATCCCCCTTTGTATCTTCCACCTCACTTATCCAAGCCAGACTGTGAATCGATTGATTTCTATCTATAATACGCACTCCATCATTATTACTGGCAATAACATCACCTTTTTGATTGAAAAAAACAACACGATAAAAATTTTTTCTAATGTAATCCGTATTTAATTTAAGGCGAATAGTACTAAGTGCCTCTTCTCTATAGTCCCATGCTACCTTACTTACCTTATCCTCTGCCCGAAGTAATCCAATAGCTTCTACAACCTGTATATCTGATAAAATATAATCGATAACAAGGTGCATCTGCTTATAAGACTCATTAAAATTTTGTTCTAACTGATTGGCAACTAATTTGAGGTTTTCATATTCCACTCGCTTATGTTGATAAACGCTATAAAAATTATAAGAAGAACCTAAAATAACAGCCACTATTAAAATAAAAGCTGAGTACATGTAAATAATTTTCGTCTGAAAATGCAAAATAGCACCCCCATTATTTAGAGATTTTAAAGAGACTCGTAACTTACGAGTCTCTTTATATCTCTCTAGTATTACATATTTTTCAAATTAATGCAATATTCATCATTATTCGATATTTTTTATTCACCGTTTTATATTTACCCCTTTACTGCTCCAGCCACCATTCCTGCAACAATTTTTTTGTTAAAGAAAATAAATAAAAGCAGCATGGGTAGAGTAATGATAATAACATCGGCAAATAAAAGATTATACGAACTTGAATATTTTCCCATGAAGTTATATAAAGTAAGCTGAACGGTAGTATTCTTTGTCCCTGGGAAAAAGTACAAGGGATTTGTAAAATCGTTAAAAATATTAGCTGCATTTAAAATAATAACGGTTGCTGTTACTGGTTTGAGTAAAGGAAAGACGATCCTTGTAAATAAACCCATCCTGGTACAGCCATCCATATAGCCTGCCTCTTCTAATTCAACAGGAATCGAGTTCATAAAGCCTCTATAAAGCATAATGGTAAATGGAACCTGAAGCGCTACTTCTATGAGGATCATACCAAACATGGATTTATAAATACCTAATCCTTGCATCACCCAAATCGTAGGAAGGATAGCGGGTGGTACCATTAATCCTGATAAAATAAGGGCATTGGCAATACTGACTACCACATCCTTTCTTCGTTGGAGCACATAACCTGCCATAGAACCAACGATAATCAATAAAAAAACAGCTCCAAATGTAAGTACAATACTATTTTTAAAGGCCACAAATACTATGCCATTGCTGGCCTCTAACACTTCTTTATAGTTTCCCCATTGTAAAACTTGAGGCCAGCTCATCCTCAGCAGATTAGCCTCTTTTCTTTCTTTTAAGGAGTTCATAAACATAAAGAGAAAAGGAACGATAAAAATAATACCTACTACTAAAACACCTAGAATATCCCAAAGTAGGTAAAGCCTATTTTCTTTTTTCATAGTAAATCTACCTCCCTACTCAGTAAGAATTTTTGCAACGGGAAGACGATTAAGGCAATCATTACAAACATAATCACGTTGCCGGCTGTAGATAAACCATAAAAGCCCGCTGCATATTGCTTGTAAACAATGGAGGCCACTACGTCTGTTGCAAATCCAGGACCTCCTCCCGTCATGGCCCAAATCAAGTCAAAGCTTCTCATTCCACCTACAAAAGCTAGAATAATAATGGAATTCATGGCTGATCTACAAAGTGGAAAAGTAATATACTTTAATTGATCCCATTTACTGGCCCCATCAATAGAAGCTGCTTCATAATAGTTTCTATCTATCGCTTGAATACCCGCAATATAAATAACGGTTGCTACACCTACACCTTTCCATACATCTGTTCCAATAATCGAATATAAGGCCAATTTTGTACTCCCTAACCAGTTAATAGCCTCTATTCCAAAAACATCTAACACTTTATTAAATAAGCCTTTGGAAGGATGCATTAAGGCAGAAAAAGTAATACCTACTGCAATCGTACTGATAAGGTTTGGAAAGAAAATCACCGATCTTAAAAAATGCTTGGTTTTAATAGAACTCGTTAAAAATATAGCTATAAAAAAGGCTAAAATAACCTTAAGAGTACACGTTAAAAAGGCATAAATTAATGTATTTTTTATTCCTATATTCAGGGATCTTTCTGTAAAAAACATTTTAAAATTATCAAGTCCTACAAAGGTATAATCTTTAAAATTCCATACGGTTAAACTAAAAAACAAGGATGCTACCATGGGTAGCAGAAATAATCCTACAAAAATAATCATAGCTGGGAGTAAAAACCAATTGGAATATATTTTTTTCTTGTCCATTATTCCGCCCTCTTCTCTGTTTTTTAATAGAATTGGCTGCCTTGTTTAGGTAGCCAATTCTAGAGGTTATGTTTTTAAACCCTTACTTCCAATCCAATCCGAGTTGTACAGCTTGTTTTAAACAATCCTCATCATAAGCTTTTGCACATTCTAATGCTGTGGTTTCACCTATAACACCTAATTGGCAAATAGCAGGGCAGTTTGCACCTTTTACAGCTGTCTGGAATTCAAGGGCTACAGAAGTCTTTCCAGCATCAAAATAAGCCTGCATATCTGTTTTTACTGCCTCATAACCATTATCAGGTAATTGATAGCCTTTAATACAATAAGGACCATCTGGTAAAATAGCGCTTGTGTAAGCATCTAATGCTTCTGATGTAGTATAGAATTCTAAAAATCTTAAAACATCCTCTACCTTATCTGAATTCTTATTTACATAGAAAGAAGCTGGCATCCATACTGTTAGTCCTGTGTCTGTATCCCCAGGAATACCAAATACACCTATATCATTAACCTGATCGCCATAAAGTTCATAAATGTTAGATAAAGATTGTGTCAGCATTAACCAGTGACCGGCTTCTGAATTAGCCATCCTATCACAGCCATCATTATAAGTGGTTGCTAGGCAATCACTATTATAATAGGGGCTCGTTTGAACTAATTTTTCCCAGCTTTTAAGAGCTGCTGGTTCCGTAGCATATTTAGCTTCTCCTGCTTCAAATTTTTCAGGGAAAGTGGGGTCTGCTTGTAAAACATTATAGTGGTCTCCTAAGAAAAGAAGTTGGGTCGTCCAGACATCTGCAAAAGTTCCTAAAATGGCAGTTTTGCCAGCGGCTTTAATCGCATCACAGTTTGCTATAAACTCATCCCATGTATGAGGTACTTTTAACCCTAATTCCTCGTAAATTTTCTTAGAGTATAAAATAGCTCCAGCCTGACTTGAAGAATAAGGTACTCCATAAGTCATATTGTTAATAGTTACTGTACTCCTATAGGTATCATCTAAACGGTCAATCCATTCTTGTGAGGATAAGTCTAAGAAATACTCTGAAGGATTTAATGCAGAAAGTAAAGCGCCTGAATTATATAAACAGATATCTGACATATCTCCTGATGCCAAACGTGTTTTTACAATATTTTCACCATCTGGTCCCCCTGGGCGAGTCTCTACTTCTATGGTAATTCCTAATTTCTCTTCCGCTAAGGCTGCCACTGCCTTAAAGCCCTCTAGGGTGACATCTCTATCGGTTAGCATAGTAAGAGTTACCTTTTCATCCTTTTTATCTACAGCCTCCTCACTACTCTGGGTTGTTGTTTCCTTAGTAGTGGGTTGCTGTGTAGCTTCTGAAGTAGAGCTTCCCCCACAGCCCATAAGTGTACCTGCTACTAAAACTGTACTCATCAATACGCCTAATAATTTCTTTGTTTTCATTATTATTTCCTCCCTTTTCTTTTTATTAATACGTTTCATAAATCACGTAATAATTTCCAGAGCCCACTTCTGCATAAGTCCCTTTATTCCCTTTTTTAAATACCATACCATCTGCCTCTATAACTTCTTTTACATCCTCTAAATAAAGAGTAGCCCTTGTATTGGCTGGAATAGTTAAATCGATTTCAATCCTTTTGCCTATTACTCGCCAGTTAGAACGAATCTTACCATAAATAGATTCATAAGTTGCTTTCACATAGTCAAAGCCTCCTCCAATATGAGGTGCTATCATGCTATGTTTATAACCTGGTTCATTTTCATCACTTTCTATTCCTGCCACAACCCGGTAGAGCCACTCCCCAATAGCACCATAAGCATAGTGATTAAAGGAATTCATATCGGCACTCCACATACTTCC
>JAEYNQ010000076.1 GCA_023412455.1 Bacillota bacterium | reverse complement strand
CCCACCACCATTGCCACACAATACATCATATAAGTAGTAACGTGTTTCTCTTGTAACACAATGATTTTATAGAGATAATCCCAAGGCAGAAAGACAAGAAGCCAATCCTTTGAGTTGTCCCCTAATTGTCTAATGCAAGGTAAAACAACGAGTAAACCTGTGGCTTTAGCTAGAATCATACCTTGTATTTTATTTTGGGCTAGATTACCCACTACAAGAGTTAGAAGGAGCCCTAATAAACTGCCGTAAATAACGGTATTTATCGAAACCCTTCCTATTATCCCTAGACTTGTTATGCCTGTTATTACCCCACTTATTACAGAGCTTACCCCACCTCTATAAAGTAAATAGCCTTTTATACCAAGAGGTGATACTGCATAAAAACTCATTAAGTGTTCATCCTTTTCATCTAACATACGTAGTGCAAACAGAATGCCTGCAAAACTACTACACATTCCTATTAGCATATACTGAAGGACACCACCGTAAGGCTGCAAAAAGCTTAAGTAATACATTCCTAGCTGATAAATTATTATACAAAGAGCAGGCATTAGGGCAATCATCCACATCATAGGGTCTTTCTTCATATACACCAAATCATTTTTAATAAGTATTTTTAACATATGTGCCTCCTATCTAACAAAAATGCGCTCTTCAACAATTTTCTGAGTTACTACAAACGTACCCCCAAACCACAGGCCCAAATAAGCTAACCTTAGACAGGCTTCACTTAAACTTAAAGGAATATCACTTAGTAGCTCAAGTAAAGTATAAGTAGGGATAAAGTGAAGAATTACAAAGTCCTTAAAAAAGAAAAAGCTTAGGACAGGTAGGGCAAAGGGAATAACAAAAAGAGCTACCCAAAACATAAAATCATTAGTATTCCTAGCAAAACTCCCTATTATTATTCCTAGCAATGTAAATAAACTGGCTCCTAGCATAAGACCTACACCCTTTACAAAAGTAATGCTTAAATAACCTACTTTCATTAAACAGATCGACGTAAGCAAGGTAATCACCAATAAAGAAATGACTTTACTAAAGATATATCCTTTACTTCCCAAAGGACTAATACCTATCCCCTTTGGTATTCCCTGATTTTTTTCTAAGAGCAAGATGCCTCCCACAAAAATCATTCCTAAAAAAGTAGGATCCGAAACAACCAGAAGAATGGCTACTTCTCCTTTATAAGCCTCTGGTACATAACCTAGTAATAAGATGTACAGGAGTGTCACTAGAATGTAAATGAAATACAAGCCATTCTTCCATTGCAATTTCATCTCATGTAGCGTCCAACGCCATCCTTTCATACCAATACCCTCCCTGTCACCTCTGTAAATATTTCTTCTAATGTAGGACGAAGAGTGTCGATACTAAGAATTTCTTCTTCTAAGCAAGACTTAAAGGCCTGATTTTTATGAATACCTTCTAACTCAAAAACAGCCTTACGTCCATTTGTGATAACTTGAACCTTAGGTGAACCATACTTTAACCTTAAGTCATAGGGGCTTCCTATTTCTTTAATCACACCTTCTACTACAAAGGCTACCCGATCACATATGGCTTCTGCAAAGGTCATATTATGTGTTGTCAAGATAACGGTATAACCTTGGCTTTTATAGGACAGTATTTTCTCCTCAATAACCTTTGTATTATTAGGATCTAAGCCGGAGGTGGGTTCATCTAGAAATAAAATAGAAGGAGAGCCTACCAGTGCACGACAAAAATTAAGACGCATTTTCATTCCCTTTGAAATATCACACACCTTTTTGTCACGATGTTCATAAAGCCCTACTTCTTTTAAGAGTTCATCACTATCTGCTACCCGCCTATATAAGCTGCCAAAAGTCTTCAAATTATCATAAATGGTTAGTTGTTCATAGAGATTAGGGAGCTCGAAGCCTACACCAATTTCATTATAGTATTCTGCTTTACTTTCTCTAACTTCTTTTCCCATTACCTTTGCTGTCCCTCTATAGTTTTTTAAAAGTCCCAAGAGAATTTTTTGTAGCGTACTCTTACCGGCTCCTGAGGGCCCTAAAAAGCCAAAAACCTCTCCCTTAATTACTTCAAAATCTAATCCTTTTAATACCTCTTGCTGCTTTCTGTTATAGGCAAAATGCAAATCCTTGACTTCAATAACATACTGCTTCTCCATTTCAATTCCCCCTACTTACTCATCTCATTTCATCTCATCCAATCTCTAAATACTGATCCCTTTAACTCTCTAGCAGTTTCTACTTTTCTTCATTGTAGAGCCTAAATCTCTATACGTAAATAATTTTAGGAATTTTCTATTTGTTATCTCTTTAAACTTCCACCTTTTTTATAGTTCTCCCCTTTTAAAACACCCTAAAAAAGTCCATCAAAAAACCAGCGCCCTCCCCCATAAAAAGTGGAAAAGCACTGGTTTTTATCTTTAAGGTTTTTTAACTTCCTCAATAAGATTTATAAATTCATTATTTGATGAACCCATTTCTTTATCATTGATGCCATAAAGCAAACCTGTCCTTGTACAGTAATTAATGGCTTGTTGATAGGGTGAACCCTTTATATCCTTAAAATCCATACTTTGATGAATATGTTCTAACTTCCCATCTGTAATATCGTAAAGAATCTGTGCTAATAGTTCTCTATTAACTGCCTTATCCCCTAATTTTGAAAGTGTGTCCAATGTAGTTTCACTTAATTTAGAAGCTGTAGAGGCCATATTGGCAAATCCCAGATGGTTTTTATCTGTAATATATTTTTCAACCGTACTTCTCCTTAGTTTCATTTTAGTCACATTATTAATAAGGAGCA
>JAEYNQ010000050.1 GCA_023412455.1 Bacillota bacterium | reverse complement strand
CATAGGCATACTTTGGACCCCTGATTTTATCCCTATGCCAATCATCATATGCAAAACTCCAGAAAAGGTTGACGTATCCAAGCTTACTGGTAATCTTTAAGCTTTGTTCGGTATATTCCCCTTTTGGCGGACGTAGAAATACCATTCTCTTCCCAAACTTCTCAGAAAAAGCTCTATCAAGGCCGAGAACCTCTTCTTCAATCTGTGCTTCACCTATTTCTGCCAGGCTAGGATGATGTATAGTATGGTTTCCAATTGTATGGCCCTCTTCTACCATTCTCCTTACCAGGTCCTGATGCTCCTTTAAATATGGCCCCGTTATAAAGAAAGCCGCTTTTACATTATTGGCCTTTAAAACGTCCAGTATTTGACCTGTATAACCATTCTCATACCCCTCATCAAAGGTAAGATAGATAATCTTCTGGGAAGTGTCACCTACATATTTACCTTTATATTTTGTCAGAATTTCATTTGCTCCGGGATCTGCTATAGGTGTTTTATTATCAGGCTGTCTTAATACACCCCAACACCTCTTTGTATCAAATCTAGGAACCTGATTTGCTATATTTTCATCTATCTTTTCTTCATTAAGATGGCCAGTTAATTCTTGTGAATAATCAATGCTACTGCTGCCAACACTCAGCGCTCCACCTAAATCGCTAAGATTATTGTCCACTATAGAGTTTTGATTTTTTATTATGATAATTGAGCAGATGATAGCAAATGCTAATACACTGGAAATTAATACTAATATGGTTCTTCTTTTCAATTGTATCCCCCCACATATCTTCCTTTGCAGGTAAAAATAATAATATCCTTATATATTTATACTTTAATAAAAAATAAATATTACAAAAAAGGCCCTGTCATATTTGCAATGACAAGGCCTCAACTTTAGCTATTATTTTTCAACGGGTTTCATTTTATCAGTTTTAATCAGTTCTTCACTTATCTTAGGAATTATAACTTCGTTTGATTTTTCTACCTTTACATCAATAAAAACTCTAATTCTTTCTAGCTGTCCACCAATCATGTTCAACGCACTATCTGCGTCGCCGGGCTCAACGATAGCCTTTATCACATATGGAGGGAAAACCTGTCTGCCATTAACCAGAATAGATCCTCCTGCAACTCTTACTTCGGTGGTAGCTATTACCCTTTGGTCATTTATAGCCAAGGCTTGAGCATCTGTTGCCCTGAGTTCGTTAAGAACATATAAGATGTCGTCATCTTCAACGCTGAATGCATCATTTTTGTTAAATGTAACAACAATCCCCTTTCCCTTAACATCAGTCAAACCACAAACTATCTTGAGCTTTGAGATTTCTTCTGACAGTAATTTTAAATTTTTATCACTGTTACCGCTCGCATCCTCAAACTTTTTGACCTGAGTTTGCAACTCGCTGAGCTTTGTTCTGAGATTCTCATTATTCTTTTGCTCATTGAGCAGTTTCACAATAAGATCGTCTTTTTTCTGAGTTTCCAAGCTCATTACCTGGGCATTGGTTCTTATACTTTGAAACTGCCAAGATACTGAAAGCCCTAATATTACGCACACAAGTGCAATTGATATATTTCTATTCACTTTCTTTACTTTCATTATTTATGACCTCCAGCTTTGAAATAAGTCCATTAATGTCATTTGCGAATTTCGGTATTTGTACTTCCTCTTTTTCTTCTATACTAACCCTTAGCTTATTTTGCAGCATTATAGCGACAATGCTACTCTCTTTTAGAGCTTTTGAAAGCAGTTCCGGGTCTCCTATTGCCTTTATCTCATATGGCACTGCATATCTATTGCTATTAATTTTTATTGTTGGGCCAGCGCAGATCTGCTCACTAGTGGCAATTAGCCTCTCATTATTTATAGAAATTGCTTCTGCTCCTGCTACTCTGAGTTCATTTATAATATGCAGAACATCTTTATCATGGATTAGCCTATCCATAACATTATCACCATCTTCGAGCTTTTCGGCATCATTCAAAGTAACAATTACTCCCGGGCCCTTTACGTCGGTAAGTCCGCTTAGATACTTTAACTCCTCCAGCTCTAGTAATTTGGTGTTTGCCACTGCGTTATCAGGGGATACCACAAGAAATGCTTCCTTTTTATTTTCCAACTCGGTAATTTGAGATTTATAGTTCTCTCCTAGCTTAATTGTATCTTCAAGCTGCTTTATTAATCTGTCCATATTTAATGTTTCAGTTGACTGTTTATTAACATTGACTATGCTTCTAATCTGAATAGTCGCAATTGCTCCAAGTACAATAAATATGACTAATAATATTATTGCATTATCCTTAATTTTCAAATTCATTTATCTATTCCTTTTCAAAATTAGATACTATAAGTACTATTCTACTTTTTATAGGGTTATTTTTCAATAGCCCCGAAAAATTGGTGAAATTTAGGTGAAATCTCACATGAAAAATTCACATGAAAAAATCCAAGAACCTGTTGACATCAAATTGATGCTATTGTATACTAATAAGGCGCCGTAAGTCGCTTATTAAAACGTATAGGGGAGTGGCTCAACGGTAGAGTAGCGGTCTCCAAAACCGTAGGTTGCGTGTTCGAATCGCGTCTCCCCTGCCAAAAAAACTTAGAGTATCAAGTACTCTAAGTTTTTTCTTTTTTGCAGATATAATTATTATTTTAAAATTGGCTACAACACCTAGATTTTTTAACTAAATTAGCATATCCTCATTTAATCTATTGATTGGGTTACATAGCTTCATAGAAATATCCACACTTAGCCATATATAATTATACTTTCATCAAACAGTTGAGTATGGTTATTGATTTAGATAAAACCAATAGATACTTAAAAGGTCTTTTATTAAAATACTATCAATTTTGTTTTCAGTTACATACCGAGGTTTACTTTTATCAAAAATACATGCAAAAAGCTTATTATTATCATAATAGTTTTTTAGGGTGTTAACATATTCTTTTACAGGCCACATAAATTCATTATTTGCAATTCTAGCTTTATCCCCACAAGGACTTGTTAATTGATAATCCTTGAAAATGTAATAAACCGGTTCAGCATAGAACGTTCTTCCTTCTAGCCAACCAATAATTTGTACTATGTCAGCTTTAATTGGTGTTCCATCCCAATGGCTATTGTATTTTTCCAAATAGAACAAGGATAGGCTATGGTTGTCAATGTTATAAAACAACATAATATCTGCCGGTTTAAAGTAAAAAGGAATTAGAAACTTTAGCTCCTCTATCGAGTTATTTGGTAAGGCTTTTAAAATATGATACTGAAGGTCCCTCAGTGAGTCCTTACCTCTTTTAAAAGCTATCTCGTTAGTATTACTAATATTATCGATCAACCATTTGGTAAAACTATTTGCATACTCTTTCATTAGATTTGGTCTACTTTTTAGTGGAATCGATACATTCAAGACTTTTTCCCAACCTGAAATAATAGTATTTATTCTTCTACTAGGACATTCAACATTCTCCATTTTTATAACTCCCTTTCATAATCTAATTCTATTAAGTATCTGAGTTCTAATGCTAATTAGTATTCTGTAAAGCATTTTGTTGCAATAACATAAATCAGCAAATCAAAAGTTTATTCAATAGTGCTTGTTATTATTATTAATTTCATTCTTTTTCAAAATAATAATACCCTGTCTGTTTGCCATGATTCTGCGGCTCGTTCATAAGTTTGGATAGGGATTGTCTAAACACTATAAGCTTGGGAGCCTCAATATCTCCATCTAAATCAATTATCTGATAAATTGCAATCTGAAGAATTTTTTCTGGAATTCTAAAATCACCTTCTACTTCTTCAATAACATCAGGTAGAGCTAAAATTGAGGAAGTGTGTAGCCCACTCTTTGTTGCGTAATTCTGTTTTTTAAACCGCGAAATTACCATTTCCGTTTTGGAACATACAAGACTATCAATTAATGCTTTAGTTTCTGTAAAATTTAGAAAATCGTACTTGCAACTATCGAAGTTGACGAAATCAGTGTTGCTTGTAAATATTCCTAAAGAGCTTACATCAATTAGTTTATATATCGAATCTGTAACCAAGGTATTTCTCGCTAAATCAATACCTGTTAATTTCTTCTTTTCTTTAATAAAAGTGTCGAGAATTTCTGCAAGTTCATCCTTTACCCGTAAATTTAATTGTGGCATATTTCCTCCTTAAAGTCATATTAAAAGTATATGTATGGTAACACACTGTTACCATACATATACACTACCATATTCTTGAATATTATGCAAGAATTATTTTAAACTCTAGCCTACTATTGACACCTCCGCAAAATAGTATATGACTATAAGTTGTAGTAGTTGTTGGCTTTGTATGTCTTAGTCTCCCAACTACTGTGGTTACATTTACATTGCTTCCGATAAGTAGTGAAGCCTTCGTGTGCCTTAAGCCATGAAAAGTAAGATACGACAAATTATTTTCCTTAATGAACTTTGTAAACCATTTTGAAGGAGTAATTGGATGAATACATTTACCATCCCATTGAATGAATACAAAATTGATATCTCCATCCTTCAACTTCTACTAATTGCCTTAAATGACAAATTATATTATAATAGAAATATCTAAACAGAAGGCTCTGGAGAGCATATTCATCTTTGCTCAATCTAGCCTACAGAATATCACTGGTAAA
>JAEYNQ010000009.1 GCA_023412455.1 Bacillota bacterium | reverse complement strand
GCCCAAAACTGTATTTTGTCATAAAAACCTGCCTCCAATAAGTTGGACTTTTAGGTCTAACTTATTGGGGGCAGCTCACTTATATAATTACTTTTTTGCTAGAATCGCAGATTATTAATAGATACTTTGTTGGCATGACTTTGACGAATAACTAAGGGTGCACCGATATCTTTGCCTAAGTCATTGGTATAAACCCAAGTAATGAGGTCTCCAGGCTGTACCATATAGGCGGCTGGTGCTTCAGGTGGAAAAGTATTATTGACTTTATAGATCCAACCACTTAAAGGGCCATTATCTTGTTGAGAGAGGCCTGCTATAGAAGTAATGTAAGTATCAGTACCAGAACCACCTGTTTCAAAATCTAAATGACTAGCCTTAAGTGCATCAATAGACACACTAAGTACAGTAGAATTTGTATTAATAGGGACTATTTTAGTAGGGAGAATCACAGGTTTACCACCAGGTCCAAGCACTTCAAAACTAACAGATGGAATAGGAGTTTCTCCACGTATCGATTGAGGATTAGAGTGAGTTTGATTGAGTAGTAGGTAGGAAGCTATAGCAATGCCTAGTAAAGATTGATTTTGCATGATTATCGTCCTTTTCTTCAAAATATAAGGTTATATTATATTTTATGCAAAAAATGAGAGATAGTTACAGATTAAGAAGGATCTATTTAACACTATAAAATCCTATTTTTTCAAAGGACATAAACCAATGAGTTGGGAGCTTAGAAAACCATTAAAAATAATAAATGGGTATACAATATAATAATTTTTGTGATATATTAATAGATAATAGAATAAGTATAAATAGGTTTAAACATATTTGCGTGTTTAATTAAAAGGGAAGCTGGGTGCAAGTCCCACACGGTCCCGCCGCTGTAAGAGAAGAGTTCTTTTGAAAAAGTCACTGGGAAACTGGGAAGACCAAAAGAATGATGAGGCTCAAGTCAGAAAACCTGCCTATTTAGTTTCACTAATAACTCTACGAGCGATAGAGGGTGATATAATTGTGATTTTATTTTATTGCGATTATAAATTAGGCCTCTTTGCGTTCGCGTTAAGGGGTCTTTTTTATTTGAAAAATGTCCTCTTAATGTATGAATTTATTTTAATTTAAGAGGAGGAAAGATATGAAGGATTTAAGGAAAAAGGGTCACAAAAGATTAGCACTATTTTTAGCAGTATTAATGAGTTTTACAGTTTTATCAGGAGTAACAGTAGTCACACAAGCAGCGACCAATACAATAGAGGTGCTTTTTGGGGCCAGTACTTCTGATTTTAGTGAGTTTTTACCGAGGAAGTTAGAAGTAAAAGATGGCTTAGCAGAAGAATATGGCTACGCAGTAGCCACAAAAGACCATAATGATATTCCAGTAGCAGATCCTACGGTATTTGATGCCCTAGTGGCTGCCCATATTGAAAAATATGGAAGTAGCTTTCAGAATAATCCTACAGATTATCTTGAAATTTCATCAGGTATGCTTTCCAAAGCATTTGGTGAATCAGCCTCAAGTTCGGGGTTTATGGTAAATGATTATACACCTAATGATGGTATCCCTGTTTCTTATGGCTTTACCAGTTATGCAGCAGATACAGCTAGGTTAGAGGAAGGAGACCGCATTTCCTATTTCTTCTATCAAGATACTGTTAGTTGGGGAGATATTTATACCCATTTTACAGAGATGAGTAAAAATGTTAAGGCCAATGAAGAATTCGAACTAACCTTAATGGGTAGTTCAACCTTTAGTCGCATGACAACAAATAGTGCTATGGACTTACCAATTGCAGGCGAGTATTTAACTATTGTGCCTGTTAATGAGGATGGCTCTTTTGGAGCTGCCCTTGAAGGAAAAACAACAGATAGTGAAGGAAAGGTTAAATTATCTTTTAATACAGCAGGTACCTATCTTATTTCAGCTAGCGGCTTTACAGGGGATGGATACCCCATCATCCCTCCTTTCTGTGAGATAACGGTAGAACCCATAGCTGTAGAACCCATAGCGATAGACCCCATAGCTGTAGAAACTATAGAGGTGCTTTTTGGTGCCAGTAGTTCTGAGTTTAGAGAGTTTTTACCGGGGAAGTTAGAAGTAAAAGATGGCTTAGCAGAAGAATATGGCTACACAGTAGCCACAACAGACCATAATGATATTCCAGTAGCAGATCCTACGGTATTTGACGCACTAGTGGCTGCCCATATTGAAAAATATGGAAGTAGCTTTGAGAGTAATCCCACAGATTATCTTGATCTATCATCAGGAATGATATCAAAGGCATTTGGGGAAATAGCGTATAGCTCAGGTTTTATGGTTAATGACATTATGCCTAATGATGGTATTCCTGTTTCTTGGGGCGTTACCGGCTATGCAGTAGATGCTGCCAGACTAGAGGAAGGAGATCGTATTTCTTATTTCTTTTATCAGGATGATTACTGGGGAGACATTTATACACATTTTACAGAAACCAGTAAAACAGTTAAGGTAAATGAAGAATTTGAACTTACCTTGAAGGGCATTTCACCACTTATGTATATGAATACACCTAGTGTAGAGGAACTACCAATTGTTGGTGGGAAACATTTAACTATTGTACTCGTTAACGAAGATGGTTCTTTTGGAGCTGCCCTTGAAGGAAAAACAACAGATAGTGAAGGAAAGGTTAAATTATCTTTTAATACAGCAGGTACCTATCTTATTTCAGCTAGGGGCGTTACAGAGGATGGATACCCCATCATCCCTCCTTATTGCGAGGTAGTAGTTGAAGGAAAGGCACCTGTAAAAGGTTTGTGGTTTTGGGAGGAACAACTTACCCCAGCCTTTACAGAGGAAAACACAGAGTATACTTTACCTCAACTTGCCTATAACCAAGATTCTATAGAGATTAATAGCTTTGCAGATTATGAGGAAGATGGTACAACAACTTGTATTACATATACAAACAGTTTAAATCAAGATATTTCTCAGGTTATTGATTTTAAACAAGGAACGACCTTAGCTAATCTTAAGGCAGGTCAAACCGATTTAAGTGTAAAAGTAAATCATAATAATGGAACAGAGGAAAATTATAAGGTTACTGTTATAAGAGAGGCGGCCCTTAAGAGCCTTTCACTGCAACAAAATAATAAAGAGATTGAACTAGATAAAAAGTTCTCAGAGGATGTAACGGATTATACAGTAACAGTTAAATCAGGTGAAAAACTTGTGATTACACCTGTGGCTTATGAGGCAAACTGGAGTGAAATTAAGGTAAATGATGAGGCACTTAGTAATGGTAAAAAAGAAGTAGCCATTAAGGAAGGGCAAAATACCATTAAAATAGAAGTAACAGGTAAAGAAAGAAAAGGTCTAAAAACCTATAACGTAGTTGCCACAACAGAAGATTTAGCTCGTGCAACATTTACAATAACACCTAGTGATGCCATTTTGTGTGTTTATGATAAAGACGGGAATAGGGTAGAGCCAGATACCAATCAACCTAGCCAATTCTCCCATTTAGTAAAAGGCGAAGAGTATACCTACAATTTAAGTAAGGCAGCATATATTACTAAACGCCAAAGCTTTACAGCAGAAGATAAGGAGTTTGTCCTTGCTTTAGATAAAGCAGCGCCAAGTAACTTACAAGATGTAGGTTCAGACTGGTCAAATTATCGTGGAAACGCAAGCAATATGGCCATTACTTCTGCTAGAACAGCTAGGATTTCCAGTGAGGCAGAGCTAAAATGGGCTAAGAAAATGGGCTCAGGATGGAATGAGAGTCCTAGTGTTCAGATTATAGTAGATGACTCAATTGTCACTATGGTAGGCAAGAAACTCTATAAATTAAGTAAAGAAACAGGAGAGATTCTACAACAAGCAGAGATGGTGGCAGCACCTGACTGGGGCTATACCCCACCTATTTATGCAGAAGGTATGATTATTGCACCGCTAAGTGGTGGGATTCTCCAAGCCTTTGATGCCAAAACCTTAACATCTCTTTGGGTGAGTGAAGCTTTCGGCGGTCAAGCCCTTTCTTCAGTGGCTTATTCAGATGGCTATATTTATACAGGTTTTTGGCAAAGTGAAGTGGGATTAGGTCATTTCGTTTGTGTTTCTCTCACAGATGAAGACCAAACAGCAAAAAATGAAACCAAATATGCCACATGGAAAATACCTACTTTAGGGGGTTATTATTGGGTAGGACCTTATGTTACAGGAGACTATGTCATTTATCCTTCAGATAATGGAGTAAGCGATTATAAGTCTGCAGGAGGTTATCTGTATTCACGTAATAAATATACAGGGGAATTAATTGCTAAAGAAAGCATCTATGGCGATGGACGTTCAGGTGTAGCGTATGATAAGACTTCAGGTCGTATTTATTTTACCACCAAGGCGAGTTATCTTTATTCTGTAAAAGTCAAAGAGGATGGCACCTTTGAAGGGATAAAGTATAAAAATTATGGGAGTCAAAGTACTTCTACTCCAGTAGTTTATAATGGACGTATTTACTTTGGCTTAGGGGGGCTTAACAGTACAGGAAGTGCAGTTATTGTAGCTGATGCAGACACATTAGAAGAAATTTATCGTGTGCCAATGACAGCTTACCCCCAATGCTCCTTACTTCTTTCTAACTACTATGAAGCAGATACAGGCAAAGTATATCTTTATGCCACCTATAATAAAGCACCTGGTGGTATTACTGTTATAGAAGATAGTGCAGGGCAGACAGAGCCTATTTATAGTGAGCTTTATACACCAGAGGGTAGCCTGCAAAATTACTGTATTACAAGTGTGATTTGCGATAAAGAGGGTACGTTATACTACAAAAATGACTCTGCTAATATTTTTGCTATAGCCCCTAAGAAAGTACCTCATTGTCCTGTTACTTTTAGTGTAAGCCCAGAGGGAGCTACTGTAGAAGTAAAGGATAGTAAGGGTCAAATCGTAGCACCTATTGCTGCAAATAGCTATGCCTTAGAGGCAGGAAGTTATTCTTATACCATTTTTAAGGAAGGTTACAGTACTCAAACAAAGACCTTTAGTGTTTCAGCAGAGGAAGTAGCAGCGGGAACACCTAAGACAGTAATGATTACTTTAGCCCTGAGTGAGCAACCCAATAAGCCTACTCCTAGTGAGAATATTACTGTTACCTTTACACTTAAAGGAGATACAAAGCATGGAGAAGGTGGAACAACCCATACTTTTAAAAACGATGCTTCTAGTCTACCTACTTGGATTGACAAAACCACAGTTAATGTTCCAAAGGGTTCAGTTGTTTTTGATGTCTTTGATAAGGTACTTACAGAGAGAGGAATGGCTTATGATGAGACCCAATCAGGCTATATAGGAAGTATTAAATCACCAGGAGGAGAGTGGCTAGGCGAATTTGACAATGGCAATCATTCTGGATGGATGTATACCATTAATGGAAGCCATCCTAATGTAGGTCTTAGAAACTATACCTTAAATGCTTGGGATGATATTATATGGCATTACACAGATGATTATCGTTATGAAGAGA
>JAEYNQ010000300.1 GCA_023412455.1 Bacillota bacterium | reverse complement strand
ACCACAGTGATGCAGTTTATGCTGGAAGATGGGAAAATAATCAGGACTGGTGCTTCTGGGATTATCCACTCATTGAACTTGCTGGCAAGACAATGGGGATCATTGGATACGGTAGAATTGGTCAGGCCACAGGCAGAATAGCACAAGCAATGGGCATGAAGGTTGTTGCATTTGATGCATATAGGAATGAATCACTTGTATCTGATACAATGAAGTACGTTGAGCTTGATGAACTATTTGAAGAATCAGATGTTATTGCGCTTCATTGTCCGCTATTTAAGGAAACAGAAGGTATCATCAATAAAGATTCTATTGCAAAAATGAAGCAAAATGTTATTATTCTGAACAATAGCCGTGGTCCCCTTATTATTGAACAGGATTTAGCTGACGCACTAAATAGTGGGAAAGTATTTGCTGCTGGGCTTGATGTTGTTTCAATAGAACCTATTACTTCAGATAATCCACTCTTAAAAGCTAAGAATTGCTTGATTACGCCACATATCTCATGGGCACCAAAGGAAAGCCGCCAAAGATTAATGGATATTGCAGTAAACAATATCAAAGCATTTATTAATGGAAAAATAGAAAACTGTGTGTATTAATAAGGATATATTATGGACAAAAATACTAAAAAGATAAAACTGACATATAGTATTACAGATGATGAGTATATCAGCGTACTCAAATTTCAAATGGAACTTAAGAATAGTAAAAATAGAATAGTGAAGATAGTTCCAAACCTCATTTTTCTTGTGGTTGCAATAGCCTTTATATTCATGAAAAAGGATGCTGATGTGCTTATACGCTTCTCCCCACTTATAATGGCGCTTATTCTCAACATAATAACAATAAATACAATAACAAACAACGATCAAAGAGCAAAGAAGCTATTAACAAAGTATAAAAAACAGGGAATAATAAGTAAAGATTATTTTTCTGTACATACAATGCAGGTGACTCAGGATAGGATCGCAATAAGCTACAAAGGTGTACACAATGAAGCTAAACTTGTAGATATATCACGTATAGATAGTTATAAAAATATAGTTATGCTTATAAGTAATGGAGTGGTTTTTGAAATCATTCCCAAGGATGTAGTTGATGAGCATGGTACGCTTACTGAGATTATTTCCCTTATCGAAAGTTCAAAATTACAGGCTGAAGTAATTTTTGATGAGAAAATTTTTTCTGAAAAGGTCCCTGAAAATTGTATCAAGTCAGTTAAATGTACTATTTCATTTGATGAATATATAAGCTCAATGATAAAATCATACCGCTTGTTTTATACAACAAAGCAAGCATGGATGGGAAGTCAGATAATTAATGTTATGATATTCGTTTTTGGTATTTATGCCCTATTTTCTAATATTTACATTGGGCTTGCATTTATAGCAGTTGGTTTATACCTGAACAGACAACTGATTATAACTTTTACACCATTGTGTAGAAATATTCTTGTAAGGACAGTTCTTTCAACACAATCAATGGCTTCAAGTAGGGTGTCAAGTCAATATTCACTAACTGATACCACTATTCAAATAGTCAACAGGTTTACAACAAATAAAGTAAGGTACTCGGATATTCAAAGCATTAGAAAAGACAAAGATAATATTTATTTATATACAAAAGAAAAAAATATGCTTTTGCTTTTTAAAAAAGTAGTATCATACGATGACATTATAAATAAAGTATGTTGATATGTATAGCACGAATATCATATTATTCAAAGCTAGTTAGAAAGGTTTTACTTAATATACTATAAATTTTGATAGGGGAAATATTATGACTATTGTAATAGCACTTGACTCATTTAAAGGTAGCCTATCATCAATTGAAGCAGGTAATGCAGTTCGAGATGGACTTAAAAAAATAACAGAGGCAGAAATAATAGTAAGGCCTCTTGCTGATGGTGGTGAGGGTACTATAGAAGCTCTAATCCAAGGGCTTGGTGGTAAATTAATTGATATTGAAGTAACAAGTCCTTTGGGCAAAAAAATAGAAGTTCATTATGGGATTATTTTTGAAAAAAAATTAGCAGTAATAGAGATGGCAAAAGCCGCTGGTATTACAATTCATAATGAAAAAAATCCTACAATTGCAACAAGTTTTGGGGTTGGTGAAATAATTAATGATGCTATGATAAGAGGCTGCAGGGAATTTATTATAGGTATAGGTGGAAGTGCTACTAATGATGGTGGAACAGGGTTATTGAAAGCACTAGGAGTTGAATTTTATGATAAAAATAACAATACTATTTCTGATGGTGCATCCGGACTTTCAGATATAAGAAAAATTAGCTTAACAAATCTAAATCCTATAATAAGAGAATGCAATTTTAAAATAGCTTGTGATGTTAACAATCCTCTTTTTGGGGAAAATGGTGCAACATATATTTTTGGCCCCCAAAAAGGACTAACACAAGACCAGATTCAGACCATTGATCAAGGCATGAAAAACTATGCAAAGGTTACTTCAGAACTTACAGGCAACGATTATTCACAATTACAGGGTGCTGGTGCTGCCGGAGGTCTTGGATTTGCTTTTGTAAGTTTTCTTGGAGCAAAGCTTTACAAAGGAATTGATCTCATACTTGAGTTGACTGAAATGGAAAATTACCTTAAAAAGGCAGATATTGTATTCACAGGTGAAGGATGTCTTGATGCACAGACTTCAATGGGTAAGGCCCCAATAGGTGTTGCAAAGCTTGCAAAAAAACACGGAGCTTTAGTAATAGGACTTTCAGGATGTGTCAAGGACGGCGCAGAAAAATGTAATGATAATGGAATAGATGCATTTTTCCCTATTACAAGAGACATTATGACTCTTGAAGCTGCACTTGAAAAAGAAAATGCAATTTCTAATATACAAAAAACAGCTGAGCAAGTCATTAGGCTAATTAATGCAGTTGATTGTAAAAAATAAGGAGAAATTGGATATGATCAGACATATTGTTTTTTGGAATCTTAAGGATTTTGCTGAAGATTCGGATAAAAATACGAATGCAAATATTATCAAGACTCGTCTTGAAGCACTTGTTGGTCAAATTGACGGACTTATAAGAGCTGATGTAAATTTAAACTATAACCCGAAAGGATATGACCTATGTTTTTTTTCTCTTTTTGAATCGGATGAGGCATTACAGAATTATCAGAACCATACTTTGCATCTTCAGGTTAAAGAATTTGTTCATAAGGTTATAACCGACAGAGTAGTAACAGATTGCGAAATTGATTAGCGAGGGTATATAAATTAAGTGATTCATAGTGAATAAGGAAGAGCTAGAGTAGCAAAAAGGGTCAAGTGACGCAAGTTACTTGGCCCTTTTTGCCATATGCTTTAGAAGGATAAAATGCTTAGTTCTACTAAGGGCAGATATTCTCCTGTTAACTCTGATAATAGATTAAGGAGAAGGTGGAAAAGAGTAGAATATAGGGAATTAACTTAATTGTGTGAATATTATTGTTGTGATAAAATAAGAATGAAGGATATATAAATAAAGTAAGTTATTTCAAAATTACGTAAGTACCATTCATAATCATAAAGTACAAATGATATTTAGGAATAAGGAGGTAAGGTGATTAATATGAAGCATATAATAAAAGTATTTTTAGTTATCATAATATCTTTTACTCCTATTTCTAAAATATTATTTCTTGGATTATCAATGATTTCGGGAGTTTTTGATAATAGAGAGATTATGCAACAGAATGCATTGAAAGTTTTTAAAGAAAATGAAAAATTATTTAATGATGTAGCAGAAGTATTAATAGAGGTAAATGAGTACGCATCCTATAGTTTGCAAGATAATTCACTTCCAAATGATATAAAATCTGATACAGAAATAATACAGAGGTTGAGTGAATTACTAGAAAATACAGATGTGAGCTATGTAAGTGTTAATCCAGAATTAAGAATCGTAAATTTCTATATGAAAGATGGAGAAAAATATGATAGCTGCCTTCAATATTATTTTAAGTACAAGGAACCTAATGGGACTATAATTATTACTAAGATTACTGATAAATGGTATTATGCACAAGCCTTGCATGTATGATATACGTAGGATAAAAAGATAATGATGAAAAAGTAGTAGGAGGGATAAAAGATGAATAGGTATGAAGAAGGGTTAAAATTAATGGAAGAAACCTGCGGTAACGGGAAAGATAATGTGATAGCACTCTCAACCATTGTAATGGACCAAAGTGCTGATGAAACCCCATCCCCTTGTGTCCGTGAGGTGGATGCTTATTATGAAGATGGCGTATTTTATGTTACTACATGGGGAAAATCCAATAAAATGCAACAGATAGCTCAAAACAAAAAGGTTGCATTTTCCGTTTGCTTTGAGGGGATTTCTGGAAATGGAATTGGTGAAAACCTAGGATGGGTTTTAGATCCGAAAAATGCTGAAATAAGAACTAAACTCCGCAAAGTGTTTTCTGATTGGTACGATGAGGCAAACAATGAACAGGATGAAAACTGCGTTATTTTGGCAATCCACATCACAAAAGCTACGATATTTAGAGACCATGGTGCTGTGCAGTATCACATGGATTTTGTGAATAAGCTAGAGATTGAGTAAGACAAAAATGAGGTAAGCCATTGAAGGATATTATAAGGAGGAGTTGGGTATGAATAAGGAGTTATTTAATGATTTTTTAAAGAGATTTCCGCCAGACAGTCAGCTTATTAAGCCGACACAAGAGGTACTTCAGTATTATGAAGGGATATTACCTAAAGTCTTACTAGAATTCTGGAAAGAATATGGTTTTGGCAATTATGGAAATGGCCTCATAAAGGTGATTAATCCGTTGGAGTATAAGGAAAATCTTTATGAGTGGCTTGGAAAACAGGATGAGTCTAAAGTGC
>JAEYNQ010000295.1 GCA_023412455.1 Bacillota bacterium | reverse complement strand
ATGAAGGCTTTGAAGAATCTGAGGAAGTACAACGTATCAAAGAACAGATTTTAGCAGACATTAGAAACGCACGATTAGAAGTGGCGTCTACAAAGGCCTAAATATAAAAACACATCCTAGCTAAGTTAGGATGTGTTTTTATATTTAGCAAATAAGTAGCCGCAATTAATTGGTATTAGGGAGATTATGTACTTGATGCTTGCTTATAAAAATACCTATTAATATGCCTATAATCGGTAGGATGGGGAAGATGGTAGCAGCGATAATCCCCAACTTGAGATTGTCATTAAATAGACTAGATACTGTACCAACAACAGTAGGACCAACAGAACATCCTACATCACCGGCTAGTGCTAAGAAGGCAAACATAGCTGTTCCACCTCTTTTTATTTTGGCAGAGGACATGCTAAATGTTCCAGGCCAAAGAATGCCAACTGAAAGCCCACAGATGCCACACCCAATAAGGCTTAAGAGAGGTAATGGGGAAAGTGAAATAATAAGATAACTAAAAAAGCAAAGAATCCCACTACCTAGCATCATTTTTTCAAGATTTATTTTTTCTCCCCATTTACCATAGAAAGTTCTTGATAGTCCCATCATAATGGCAAAAAACATAGGACCTGCTAAATCTCCAATAAACTTATTTATTTCGAGTCCTTTTTCAGCGAAGGTTGAAGCCCATTGGCTAACAGCTTGCTCACTTGCACCAGCACATATCATTAAAAGGAGCAGATTCCAAAAGATTTTTTTAGAAAATAATTCTTTTAAGGTGAGACTATTTTCGTTAGCTTCAATGAGATGAGAAACAGGTACCTTTGCAAAGAAAAAGGTATTGAGTATAGGGATAATAGCCCATAGAAGTGCAAGCACCTTCCAAGCTGAAGTATCAAATAAAACAAAGAATAAAGTGGATAGTAAGACTACACCTACATGACCCCAACAATAAAAAGAATGAAGTAGACTCATGGCAGATTCTTTATTATCTGTTGGACAAGCTTCTACAATGGGACTTATAAGTACTTCGATAAGGCCTCCACCCACAGCATAAACCATAACTGAAATTAATAATCCTATAAAAGGGTCACCAAACATTTCAGGCAGTATAGTAAGAGATATAAGGCCTAAGGCTGAAAAAATATGGGCGATTACTACGGAAGCTTTATAGCCAATTTTATCTATAAACCCTGCCGACAACAAGTCAACTATTAATTGTACTCCAAAATTAAAGGTCACCAAAAAAGTAATTTTGGAAATAGGTATATTATATAGTGATTGAAATGTTAAAAATAATAAAGGTATAAAGTTATTAATAATGGCCTGAACTATGTAACCAATAAATGAAGCATACATGGTGTGCTTATAATGAAATTTCATATTTTTCTCCCTTAAAATATAGTGGTAATTTCATTATATCATTTTTTTCGCCTATTAAAATCAAGAATAAACAGTATGATTGCTACTAATAAGGAGATAGACCTGTAAATACCCTTATCGCTTTAAATAATATATAGAGAAAAATACCATAGCAACTAAAACACAGGAATAAAAGTTTATCCTGTGTTTTAGTTGAAAGGAATATTTAAATCAATATTATTAGAATTTTGAAGAGAGATAACCAGCAGCTACTAAATACTCAGCAGATAACACACCGCCTCCAGCAGCGCCTCTTAATGTGTTGTGAGATAAACAAATAAACTTATAGTCAAATACAGTATCAGCTCTAAGTCTACCTATGGTAATGCCCATACCTTTTCCAAAGTCTCTATCTAATTTGGTTTGTGGTCTGTTTTCTTCTTCCATATAGCGTAAAAACTTTTCTGGAGAACTAGGTAGATTTTTGGCAACTGGATTAAAGTCATACTGGTTAAGAGCCTCCAAGATTTCTTCTTTAGTAGGTTTTTTCTTAAAGTTAACATAGACTGCAGCCATGTGACCATCTGAGACAGGGACCCTTAGGCACTGAGTTGTAATAAGTGGTGCATTTGCATTAACAATTTTACCATCTTGAACACTTCCCCATATTTTCAGTGGGTCTTGTTCGCTTTTTTCTTCTTCACCAGGTATAAAAGGAATGACATTATCTAGGATTTCAGGACATTCTTTAAAGGATTTTCCAGAGCCAGAGATGGACTGATAAGTGCAAGCTAGAATAGTTTCTGGTTCAAAAGCCATTAATGCTGAAAGTGGTGGTACATAGCTTTGAATAGAGCAATTAGGTTTGACAACGATAAAGCCTCTCTTTGTGCCAAGGCGCCTTTTCTGTGAGTCAATCACTGAGATATGATGTCCATTAATTTCAGGAATGAGCATAGGTACATCCTCTACATAGCGATTAGCTGAGTTGTTAGAGATAACAGGGATTTCAGCTTTGGCATAAGCTTCTTCTAAGGCTTTAGTTGCAGCTTTGTCTAATGAAATGGCGCAGAAGATAAAATCAACTTTTTGACTAATGAGGCCTACTTGTTCACCATCTTCTACCATCATTTGCTTATATTTTTCAGGAATAGGCACAGACATTTTCCATCTGTCTTTCACAGCTTCCTCATATGTTTTATCTGCTGATTGCTTACTAGCTGCTAAAACAGTAACTTCAAACCAAGGATGATTTTCTAAAAGTAAAAGAAAGCGTTGACCTACCATACCAGTAGCTCCAATGATACCTACTTGTAATTTTTGTTTCATCGTATAAACCTCCTTAATAAGTAATTGAATT
>JAEYNQ010000294.1 GCA_023412455.1 Bacillota bacterium | reverse complement strand
TGATATGGAAGTAAAGAGTCTTAAAAAGAAATTTAAAGACAAGCATTTTGCAGCAGGTTGTTCAAGAGATATTATTACAGAGGGGGCCAAAATGCTAGGCTGGGAGCTGGATGTGGTATTCGAAAAGGCCTTACTGGCTATGCAAGCTTGTGAAAAGAAGGTTAATTTAGAAATGGGAAATGACCAGTAGGGCCTCCCAAAGAGTAGCTGAAAAAAATGGCATAAGGTGAGCCGCCTCATTCGGGGCGGACATTTTAGAGTAATAAGCTTAAGATTAGTCTAAAAGAGAGAAATATTAGCATTTGAGAGGAGAGTAAAAATGGGGAAAGCTCTTTCGGAAATGAGTTTAGAGGAATTATGGCAATTATTCCCGATTGTTTTAACAGAGTATAAAGATTATTGGAAAGAATGGTATAGGGAAGAAGAAGAGAAGTTGAGAGCAGTATTGCCATTAGATAGAATCTGCCGAATGAGTCATATTGGAAGCACCTCCATCCCTCATATATGGGCAAAGCCTACCATTGATATTCTTATAGAGATAAAAGGGGTAGGGAATTACCAAGCCATAAAAGAAATAATCCTTCAACAAGGCTATACTTGTATGAGTGAGGAGGCAAATAGGATTTCCTTTAATAAAGGCTATACAGAAAAAGGATTTGCTGAAAAGGTTTATCACTTACATTTAAGGGAGAAAGGCGATCATGATGAATTGTATTTTAGAGACTATATGATAGACCATCCCCATAGAGCTAAAGAATATGAGAAGCTAAAGCTAGATTTATGGAAACGATATGAGCATAACCGAGAGGGTTATACAAATGCCAAAACGGATTTTATAGTAAGCTATACAGAGCAAGGTAAGAAGCTTTATAAAGGACGGTATGAATAAGAAAAGTAGAAGGGTAGCCAGTTTTTAGCAGTGCCATAGTAAAAAAAGATGTTAGCCTATAGAAAGAGGCTAATTAGAAAATAGAAAGGATTGTCTTAAAATGAAAGAAGTAATTATTTTTACCATGGGAACAAGAGGAGACATTCAACCGTATATTTACTTGGCACAAGCACTAGAGAAAGTGGAGATACATGTAGCTATTGGAACGCATCCTTGTTGGAGAGAGTTAATTGAAAATGCAGGGCTTACATTTTTAGCTATAGGACCTAATATTGATATTGAGAAAGAGGCTGCAGTGATTAGAGGCAAAACCAAAAATGCCATACTAAGTATGCTACGAACAATGAAGTTTGTATTTAGTATCATTCAGGAGTCATCAGAAGCCATCTATGAAGCAGGTAAGGGGAAAGATTTAGTAATCGTTTCTCATAGTCAAATGGGAGCCGTGGAAGCTGAAGCCCTAAAAATACCAACAATCAATGTGACTTTACAGCCAGAGATGATACCTGAAAAATTAAAGGAGTTAACACTTAAGGAGAAGTTAATAGGGAAAGTGATCGATTCACAAATGGTAAAGCCTTATAACAAAATCCGAAAGCACTATCATTTGCCACTTATCAAATCAGCAGATGAAATGATGTCCAAGAGGCTTAATTTAATCCCTATTAGTCCCTACGTAGTAAAGCCGAATCCTTATTGGGAAATACAACATAAGCTAGTGGGGTATTGGTATTTAGAGGATAAAACCTATGAACCAGAGTCTACTATTTGTGATTTCTTAAAGGCAGGAGAAAAACCTATTATTTTAGCTCTTGGCGCTATGTCTTTTGAAAGTCAAGAAGAAAAACAGAAATTAGATTTATTTGTTAAGGCGTTTCAAAAGCTAGGTAAGCGAGCTATTATACAGGGTTTTCAAAAAACACTTGTGAACTATGAATTACCACAAAGTATGATGGCAGTAGGTTCTATTCCTCATAGCTGGCTTTTTAAACAAGGCTATTGTGTCATTCACCATGGGGGTTTTGGCACGGCAGCAGCTTCTCTAATTTATGGAATACCATCTATTCCAGTTCCTCATGTATTAGATCAATTTGGTGTTGCTTTGCAGCTTTATAAGCTGGGGGTAGCCACTGAACCTATAAAAGCAGATACTCCAAGTATAGAAAGTATTGTAAAAGCTATTGAAGATATGCGAGTAAATTATGAAGAGAGAAAAACGCGTGTAATGGAGCTTAGCAATAAGTTAAAAGAAGAGGATGGGCTGAAGCAATCAGTGACACTCATACAAGAGGTACTAAGAGAAAAATAGAATGTTATAAATTTAGAAGCTCTTTTTGACTTAAAGTAGAAAGGCTACTTTAAGTCAAAAAGAGCTAAGCAAGACAGAGTTTTCTTCTATACGTGCATTTTCTTTAACTGCTCATCAAGTTCAAGAATAGTTTGAATGGTAATGGCTAAGTTTTCCTTGTCAATGTTCCTAAATAATTCATCCATAAAAACGGCACTAGGTTCCGAATGTTTTTCATTAAATTTATTCGCTTTTTCTGTTAAGAGAATGCGTTGCTTTCGACCATCATACGCATCAGGCTGAAAGGTTACATAGCCTGTTTTTTCCAACTTTAATAGCATTTGCTTGACATTTTGATGAGAACTTCCCATAAGCTGAGAGAGTTCTTTTAAGGTGGGAGGTTGTTTAAAAAAACGAATACATGAGAGTAAGAAACATTGTTTCCAACTCATTTCCTTAAAGAAGCTGTCCCCAACAGCTTGAAAACGATTGGTAAACTCATTCAATAAGCCGATTAAAAAGAATGAGTCGTCTAGGTTTCCAAAATCAATAGCTTGGTGAGCGAATAGCTTATATTTCATAGTAAATCTCCTAATACATTTATATAGATACAACGGGTCTTATATGTAATATATTACCTTTTTAGAAGCTTGTCAAGCTATTCTGTATAGTTAAATAGCATAGCTTAGGTGGGCTTTCCTATTTATAAAAGGGGTCTATTCGTATATACTATCAATTAGAAAGAATGAGAATAACCAAGCAAACAAAGGATAGAGACTGGAGTGAAGGAGAATGAATATACAGATTTTTGGCACTAAAAAGTGCTTTGATACGAAGAAAGCAGAGCGCTATTTTAAGGAGCGTGGCATCAAGTATCAATTTGTTGATTTAAAGGAAAAAGGGTTGAGCCAAGGGGAGCTCAATAGTATTAAGCAAGCAGTAGGTGGCATTCAAATAATGCTGGATGAAAATTGTAAAGATAAAGAAGCCTTATCACGTATTCAATTTGCTTCCCTTATCAATAAGGAAAAAAGAGTATTGGAGTATCCCGTACTTCTTAAGACACCGATTGTTAGAAATGGCAAACAAGCGACTATAGGCTATCAGCCAGAAGTATGGAAAGACTGGATAGAATAAGAAAAACAAGAGGGATTACATCATGGGAACATATGATATAAAAAAGCGTACTTTAGGTTTTATTATCTTTTTTTTTAGTGGGATTTGTGCTATTAGTAGTGGCATTATAGTTAATTTGCTACAAGAAAAATACGGCTTTGCCTATGGAATGACAGGTACGCTCTTAGCACTAATGAGTATTGGGAATTTAGTAGCCGGTTTTGTAGTAGGAATCTTACCAAGCAAATTAGGAATGAAAAGAACCATTATCGTATTGGCTAGTGGCTATGGAATAGGCTATTGGATGATGGGGCTTTCAGGAGAGATCGTGCTACTTATGTTAGCTTTTTTACTTGTGGGTATTGCCAAGGGGAGTACCATTAACATCTGTACTATTTTGGTGGGAGATAACTCACCTAACCGGATAAAGGGTATGAATGTGATGCATAGTTGCTACGCATTGGGAGCTCTACTCTGTCCTTTTGTTATTGCAGCTGCTATTAAGTACAATAATGTTCTACCTATGTTTGCCTTGGCAATTTCTGGGTTAGTGCTCTGGCTTTTATTTGTCCTAACACCTTTAACAGGTCATGGTAATCAAAAGAATGGTCTAACAGATTGGAGCTTTCTTAAGAGTGAAAAGTTTTGGTTGTTAACGGGTCTTCTTTTTTTTCAAAATGCCGCTGAAACCAGTGTAACAGGATGGATGGTAACTTATTTTAAAGATAGTGGTATTATTGCTGGTGTACTAAGTACTTATACGGTAACCGTACTATGGGGGTCTACATTAGTTGCTAGGCTTTTGATTGCTTTTGTTTTGCCTATCAAAAATACTTATTCTGCTATGATTAAAATGGGAGCTGCTTGTACTCTATTTTACTTGGGATTAATGTTAGCGAATGAACAGACAGTTGCCATTGTTTTATTATTTGCTTTTGCCTTTGCCATGGCAGGAATGAATCCTATGGCAGTAGCCAGTGCAGGACGTATGACTCATGTAACCAGTATGGGCGTCATGTTACCTGTTGCCAGTAGTGGTGCTATTTTAATGCCATGGATGATTGGGATGGTAGCAGAGCATGCAGGTATTGGAATCGGTATGGCAAGCAATATTATACCTTGTATCGGTATGTTGCTATTTTCTGTTTTAGTAAAGCGCTTGTCCGAAAGAGAAAAGGCAGGAGAGCTTTAGAATAGAAAATGAAGTCAATGCCATGATTTTTAACAAAAAGCCTTGAAAATGTTAAAAAGGGTTGCTAGTAAATAGGCACAAATATTTTAGGATATTAAAGCTTGTTAAATACAAGTAAAAGAGATATACTTATATGAAATTTTGGAAGAGGGGGAGAGGGTATGAGTACTTTAGCAGAGAATGCAGTAGAGTTGTTTTTCAAGGGGCTTAATTGTTCACAGGTGGTTTTGGGGAGTTTTTGTGAAAAATATGACATGAAACAGGAACAAGCCTTTGCTCTAGCAACAGGATTAGGGGGAGGCATTCGTCAGGGTGAAGCGTGTGGTGCAGTGACAGGAGCCGTTCTTGTTATTGGGCTAAAGTATGGCAACAATAATGACCAAGAACAAGATAAGAAGGCTTTATGTTTTGAAAAAACTTCAGAATTTTTACAGTTATTTCAAGAAAAGCAAGGTAGTATTGTATGTAGAGAATTACTAGGGTATGATTTAGGGAAGAAGGATGAGAGAGAGATGGCTGCTCAAAAAGATATCTTTCGTACCATTTGCCCTACCATGATTCGTACGGCAATTGAACTATTAGAAGAATTAGGGTATTAGGAGAATATTATTGGAACGGCAAAGTAGTGGCACTTTTTTAAGAAAGCTAGATTTTTATAGCCTGTGCCTATTTAAATGTAAGATTTTAAGAGCTTTGAATAAAAAGAGGAGGCTTCTTAGCATAAACGCATTAAGAAGTCCTTCTCTTTTTATTCGTTTTTAGATGAATCATTTTCTGCTTCTAGATGAGCCACTCTTTTCTTATATAAGAAGGTAGTTATTTCTAATGCTACGAAACAAAGGACAAATACAGAAGCAAATATAATCAAGCCTGTTGCTATGGAGCCCATGAGGTGTTTATATCTGAAATAACTAATGAAGAAGAAAAAAACACCACAAGCCACACTAGCAATGAGACTAACTATACTATTTGTAGATCTATTAGGCTTTAATCTTCTATCCCATATCCCATTTCTTATACAAGCAAAACAAAGATAAAGGGCAAGGCACATAAAAATAATCCATTCGCCAGCTAGGGCTTGAGACATATTCTCTTGGCCCATATAAAGAGCATCCTGCACAAAAATAGCAATTAATAACCCCCAAAAGGCAAGCCACATGCCATTATGCTCAATACGTAGTAACTTTTGTTCTTGCATTTCATCCAGATTGTTTTTCTTTTTATTCCCTTTAATCATTGTTATCATCCTCCCCAAATAATTCATCTAAACTTTTCCCTAATACTTTACAAATAGAACGACAGAGCTTAATAGTAGGGTTATATTCACCCTGTTCGATAGCATTCATGGTTTGACGGGAAATCCCCACCTTTTCCGCCAACTCTTTTTGTGTTAAATCCAGTTGAGTACGTGCCACCTTTATTGGAATGTTTCGTCCCATATACTCACCTCCATATGAGGATATTAACATATAAACTACATGATGTCAAATATATATTACATTAATTTAATTATTTATGACATAGCAAAGTGAATAGCAAAGTGAATGTTGCTTGATAGTAAAAATAGAAGTAAAATGATAGCATTATAAAATAAAGAAGAAAAAAGGTAATAGCAAGAAAAATTTAAGGGGAGATGATAAGGGATGAATCATATACTATCTCATTTATTGATGTATGGCAGTATGCCTAAAGAATCCATTTTAATGAAATTAGGGAAGATCTGTGAGGAGTTAGAAGGTGATAAGGTATCCAAGGATGAGCTTAGAACCAGAGTTTATGAGCAAGTTAAGCGAATTTTAGAGATAGCCACTCAATATGGTTTTGATAAAAATCTTTGGCATAACTATTTAACCTTTTTACTAATTACCAGTGAGAATCCCTTTAGTTTAACCTGTGAAAAGGTAGGAGCTGGTGAAGGAAGTGTGAATCATTTTGTGAAAAATGATTTTAAAGGATTTAAAGCACTTTTTGATTATGATTTTTCCAGGTTAGAGGAGCAGCTAGAGGTGGATTGCTTTAGTCAGTTGTCTCATTACACCGCCATTTGTAAAAAGGACTTTATGTATAATCAAAGTGTAAGCCAAAAGGTTCAGGCATTAAGCAGTCAGCTAGAAGGAGCACAGGATGAGAAGGAATTCTTTGACTTTGTAACAGCATTTTATAAACAATATGGGGTAGGAATGTTTGGACTGAATAAAGCCTTTAGAATTTTAGAGGATACAGGTTCAGGCCTTCAAATTGTACCCATTAATAATATGGATAAAGTCATGCTAAAGGATTTAATCGGTTATGAACAGCAGAAAAAAGAATTAATCGAGAATACAAAGGCTTTTATTGAAGGAAAGAAAGCCAATAATGTTTTACTTTTTGGAGATAGTGGAACAGGTAAGTCTACCAGTATAAAGGCCATTGTCAATGAATTTTATGAGGAAGGCCTTCGTATGATTGAAATCTATAAGTACCAATTTAAAGACCTCTCAAAGGTGATTGGACAGATTAAAAACCGAAACTATAAATTTATTATTTATATGGATGATTTATCCTTTGAAGAGTTTGAAATTGAGTATAAGTTCCTAAAGGCAGTTATAGAAGGTGGTGTGGAAACAAAGCCTGATAATATTCTGATTTATGCTACTTCTAATCGTCGCCATTTAATAAAAGAAACCTGGAGTGACCGAAATGATATGGAGCACAATGGCGAAATCCATCGCTCAGATACCGTTGAGGAGAAATTATCCTTAGCCCATCGTTTTGGTGTGACCATCTATTATGGCAAACCCAATCGTAAAGAGTTTAATGACATTGTTGTGGGCTTGGCAAGAAAAGCAGGCCTTACTCTTTCAGAGGAAGTCTTAAAGGCAGAAGCTAACAAGTGGGAGTTAAGACATGGGGGGATTTCAGGCAGAACAGCCCAGCAATTCATTAACTATTTAACAAGTATGGAAACGCCTAGCTGAAAAGGAGAGAGGGTTCACTGCAAGCTACATTGGAGCGAGACCTCTCTCCTTTTCAGTGGGCCCCCTCCAACTATCTCGCTTTAATTTTTTTATATTTGAAAAAATAAAGAATTAATGATAAAATATAATAAATTAATCAATTGATTAAAACAATTGATTAAAACAAACGATTAAATTAAAGGGGAGATTAAAGATGGAGAAGAAAAGGTTGTATTATTTGGATAATTTAAAAGTGTTTTTGACGGTGTTAGTCATTGTACATCATGTAGGGCAAGCTTATGGGCCAACGGGAGGCTTTTGGCAATATAAGAGTTCGTTAGGTGAAAGTGCTGCTTGGTTAGGAAGTTTTTTCCCTGTTAATGCTAGCTTTTTTATGGGATTATTTTTTATGATATCTGGTTATTTTATGCCTCTATCATTTGACCATAAGGACACAAAAGCTTTTCTAAAGGATAAATGGGTGAGGTTGGGTCTTCCTATTTTAGTCATGTTCTTTGTTTTTGTGCCTTGTACGATGTATTTTCACTATAGTTTATATAGTGGAAATGTTGCGAGAAGCTTTTTAGATTATTTGATACATATCTATTTTGGTATAGGAGGTATGCCAGAAGGTTTTATTGTGGGTGCTGGTTGGCCAGAAATGAATTTTGGGCCTGCCTGGTATATTGAACAATTGCTAGTATATAGCTGCATTTATGCAGTGGTAAGAAAGCTTATAGGCTTTAAGATAAAAGATGAAGAGAGACAGTTTAATGGAAAGACTATAACAGGCGTTTGCCTAGTGGTTATGATCAGTAGCGGTATTACGCGTATTTGGTATCCTATTGATAAATGGATTGGAATATTAGGCTTTATTCAATCAGAAGTAGCTCATCTTCCCCAATATATTATTTTGTTTTTACTGGGAATCGTAGCTTATAGAAGAAACTATTTTTCTAATTGTTCAAAAAAGCTTGGTTATGGTATTCTTGCATTAGGTACAGTAATGGGTGTCATTGTTTACTTGCGTCCTCTATTACCTGAGTTGGCTCTCACAATACTTTACAAAAGCTGGGATTTATATGAGCCCATGATGGGCGTTTTACTGGCTTGGGGACTACTCATTTTATTTAGAGAACATGCCAATAAGACATCCAAGCTTTTAAAAGGTTTAAGTGGCGCAGCCTATACCATGTACATTATGCATATGCTGGTTGTCCTAGCTATGCAATATGCTCTTGACCGGGTGAATTTAGGAAGTGCCACAATGAAGTTTATCGTTGTAAGTATACTATCTGTTGGGGTAACATTTGCAATCAGTATCGCCATTAATGGGCTTATTGATAAAATAAAAGCTTATAAAAGTGTCAAAAGTACAGAAGCCATTTAAAAAGAACATTAAAGGTATATTCTTTTAGGTGAAATCAATAAAGGGAGTGCATCTATGACAACACTAGAAATTAAAGAAGAACTAATAAGGAGTGTTTTGGAATTAATCAGCAAAAAGTCAGTAGACCAAATTTCTATTAGAGAAATAGCCAAGGAAGCAGGCGTTAATTCGGCAGCTATTAGTTATTACTTTGGGGGAAAGGATAACTTGATTTTAGAAGCTATGAAAGTATATTGGGAGGAGCTTTGTACCCTTTATAAAAGTATTTTTGTAGGAGAAATCACAAGGGAGCGGGCAGAAGCTTTTTGCTATGAAATATTTGGGTTTTGTGTGAGGTCAAAGGGGATTACTCAAGCAGAGCAGAAGATCTTTGAAGCGAATAGAGGAATTGATGAAGATACAAAGGGGAGGATAGCCCTTCAGTTTAATGCCATGGGGTATTTGGTTAAGAACTTAAGACCAGAACTTGAGGAAGAGATGATTCCTATAAAGGTCGTTAGGCTGATGTCAGCTCTAAGTCACCCTGTCATATGGATGGATATGGCGGATCAAATTTTGCCAGCTGAGATGGCGTTAGATGTTTTTATTAGAGCCTATATTAAGGATGTTGTGGATACTATTTAAAAGAAGGAGATGTCCATGAGGAAGGACGATATTTTAGAAGTAAACGTCTGGGCATTTTATACATAAAGGGGAGAATGAAATGCAAGAGATAAAGATAAAAAATGCCCGTATTCATAATTTAAAGGGAGTGGATGTCACCATTCCTAAAAATAAATTAACGGTGATTACGGGTGTATCAGGCAGTGGCAAGTCAAGTTTAGCCTTTGATACCTTATATGAAGAAGGAAAAAAGAGATACCTTACCTTTTCTGGCTCTCAATTTATGATTGATAAAGAAAGTACCTTTGATAGTATAACTGGGCTTTCTCCAACAGTTGCAGTGGAGCAGCGCATTATTCGTCAGTCAAATCCTAGAAGCACAGTAGGAACACGCATCAAGT
>JAEYNQ010000223.1 GCA_023412455.1 Bacillota bacterium | reverse complement strand
CCTGTTACAACTACTTCTTCGCCTACATTGGCTTCAGAAAGATCTGTACAATAGTGGGTTCTCTTTAGTCCATGCATTGACTCTGACATATTGTTTCCTCCATTTTGTCCTTTGTTATCTTTTTATTTCATTACTACTTCCTTGTATTCATATGGGTTAAATCTAATCTATAGGTGAAAGAAGATTGCTTAATACCTGTACAAATTGAGTAAGTGGAATAGTCACTGTGTCCCCTGTTTCCATATCCTTTAGACCGAGTTCATTATTAGCTAGCTCACTTTCTCCAATAACGGCAGAGTATCTGGCACCCATCTTATTAGCATATTTCATCTGTGCCTTAATGCTTCTTTGAAGGTGATCGCTTTCTGCACTAATTCCTGCTTGGCGAAGGTCATTCACTAGCTTAAAGGCCTCTATCATAGCTTCTTCTCCACGATAGCCAATAAAGATATCTCGTGTCGGTTCACCAAGAGCATCCTTATTTTCAGAATCACGTACCATAATGAGTCTTTCCATACCTGCTCCAAAGCCAACAGCTGGTACAGCTTTGCCGCCTACCTCTTCTACTAATTTGTCATAGCGTCCACCACCACACACGGTGCCTTGAGCCCCTATATCATTAGACACAAACTCAAAGACGGTTTTGGTGTAATAATCTAAGCCTCTTACAATACCTGAATCGACTATAAAAGGAATGTCCATGGCTTTAAGGAGCTTTTGTAATTCTTCAAAGTGCGCCTTGCAGCCTTCTCCTAGCGTACTTAATGTAGTAGGTGCTTCTTTGAGGTGTTCTTGACATTCTGGGTTCTTACAATCTAGTACACGTAAGGGATTCTTGTCCATACGTTCTTTACAAAGCTCACATAAATGCTCTTCCTTGGTGTGTAAAAAGGCCTTAAGCTTTTCGTTATAAGCCTTACGACATTCTGGTCCTCCTAAAGAGTTAATGTGAAGTTCAACCTTTTTGATTCCAAGACGCTTAAGTAGCGTATGACCAATAGCAATAATCTCTGCATCTGCTGTAGGTGAATCTGTCCCAAACATCTCCACCCCAAATTGATGGAATTGTCTCTGACGTCCTGCCTGTGGTCTCTCATAACGGAAGGTTGGTGAAATATAATAAAGCTTAGTAGGCTGTGTATCGGCATACATACTGTGTTCTAGAAAAGCTCTTACAACTGCTGCTGTACTCTCTGGCTTTAAAGTAATCTCATTGCCACCTTTATCTACAAAGGAATACATCTCTTTATTAACAATATCTGTTGTCTCCCCTACGCCTCTGGCAAAAAGATGGGTAAACTCAAACATAGGGGTACGAATCTGATTAAAGCCAAAGTCTTCACAAAGCTTACGTATAATCGCTTCTGCATCTAGCCATTTTCTCATTTCATCCCCAAATATATCTTTGGTTCCTTTTAGTGCACGAATTTCCATAACGTCTCCTTTCATCATTAAACAATAAAAAACGCCCCTGACATAATGTCAGGGACGATCTAACCGTGTTGCCACCCTGTTTCAAAGGCAAATTTATTGCCTCTGCACTCCTTGAGCCGATAACGAGGCTTAACCGTTGCTTCCTACTCTATTTCAAAAGCTCTCTCCAAGATGTCTTCTAATCTTGTGTGAGCTTCCAGCCAAGACTCACTCTCTGTGGGGTAAGATTATACTCTTTCTCTTCATAGATTTAGCATATTTCACTAAATCCTATTGTATCAAAAATTAAGCGTTAGTCAAGCCCTTGTAAAAAAGGAGTTTATCTAGTGCACTAACCAGTTCATCAATTTGGGGCTTGCTGATTTGCATATCTGCCCCTACTTGCTCCCCTTTATGGTGAAGATCAGCAGTAATAAGAGAAGAGAATATAACCACTGGCAACTCTCTAAGAACCTCATCTTCTTTAATCTTTCGTGTAACGGTATGACCATCTAGGATAGGCATCTCAATATCTGTAATGAGTAAATCAACACTTTGATGGAAATCCTTGCCTAGCTCTTCTTTTACTTTGAAAATCTCTTCTAAGACATCCTTTCCATTATTGAACTTCTTAACCTGCGTATAACCTGCTGCGGATAGGACTTCTCTTAAAAGTTCTCCAATAGTACGTGAATCCTCTGCTATGTAAATCTTTTTGTTAGCTCTTTCAGTCCTTATTTCCATCTTGTCTTTTATCTTCACATAAACATTTTCTGATGCGGAAATATCTGCTACAATCTTCTCAAAATCAAGCATTAATAAAATACCATTTTCTGTTAAGATATTACCTACTGCTAAAGAAGATCTTAAAAGCGTATCAGGCTCTGCAATATCTGACCACTTAATACGACGAATACCCACAATATTATCTACTGCAAACATAACATGTTGTTTGTTAAATTCACAAACCAGTGCCATTTTATGACCATTAATATCTGTTTCCTTTTTGTCTAAAATATAACTTAAATCAATAACCGTCATCACTTGATCTCTAACACTGGTAATTCCCAATACACTTTTGTTATTAGAAGCTGTCCCACGAATAGTTGACAAATTAATAATTTCTTTTGTTTTTAGTACATTGATACAATATTTATTGCCATTAACTTCAAATACAATAATCTCTAGCTCACCGTTTCCCACATCTAATAAAATTGAGTTCGCCATATAACCACTTCCTTATTTCGATTTTTCCGGATATATTATTTCAACCTTGTAAATAATAATAATGTTTACTGTTAACTCATTTTACTTCATTTATCAAAATAATTCAACTCTCTACATAATAATCATTAAAACAAAAATCCTCTTAATTTAAAAATTAAGAGGATTTTTGTCCTAATGCTTAATAACTCCCATTGTCTACTAAGGAATCCCCTTTGACAATAGCAATACTTTTACTAGTTCCTAATCTTGTGGCTCCAGCTTCTATCAACTTTTCAGCAATTTCAGCACTGCCTATACCACCAGCTGCTTTTATTTCGATGCGATCACCTACTACTTTTTTCATACGCTCTATATTTTCTAAAGTCGCACCACCTGTTCCAAAACCTGTTGAGGTCTTGACAAAATCAGCACCTGCTTCCACAACAATCTCTGTTACTTCTTCAATTTCCTCTGGGGTGAGATAACAGGTTTCAATAATAACTTTAACAAGGGCCTTTTCACAGACTGACTTAGTCGCTCTAACAACTTCTTCTATATCAAATTTTACATAATCGTATTTTTTATCCTTTACTGCACCAATATTAATGACCATATCCACATCTGTTGCGCCATTTAAAACAGCTTCTTTGGCTTCAAAAGCTTTGGCTGCTGTGGTTTCATTTCCAAGAGGGAAACCTACCACTGTTGTCACACCTATAGAAGTTCCAGATAAGAGATGTGCCGACATAGCTACATAACAAGTAGGAACACATACTGTTTTAAACTGATGGCTAATAGCCTCCTCACAAAGTTTTTTAATATCTGCTTCTGTTGCTGTTGCCTTTAGGCAAGTATGATCAATCATTTGTGCTATATTCATTTAATTAATCCTTCTTTCCTATAATAATTAGCTCTTCCCTTATTTTAACATGTTCCGCCTTATAAATATAGTATTAACCATGTTTTTTTGCATTATTCTTATAAAAAGGTTTCTCTTTATTAAGAGAGATAAAGTGAGAAACCTCTTTAATCTTACCTGATTCCAAGCGTTTCTTTAACATATTCTCTTCAATAATATAAAGGCTAAGTACAAAGATACTACCTCCCTCTAGCCTAAGTGCTACTAGTACAATCTCTTTATAGCATTTAATCAATTCAAAGCGTTTTGTTTCCTCTCTCTCTAAGCCTAAATAATCTGGAGTCTCTACTATTTGAGTTAATCTATTAAAGTATTTCTTAAAAGCATAGGGATGCCTTTCCCTCATATGCTTAATGGCTCCACTATAAAGCATAACCTCCTTCTTTTTTTCTTCTAACTGTAGAAGGGCACTTATTCCTGGTGCTAAAAGGCCTACTACTTGGGTTTGAAAACAGTGTGCATTGAGGTCCTTATTTCCCATTGACTTCCCCCTATACCTCTTCATTTTTATTTTAACTGCCTTAGTAATAGTATATGGCGTCCTTTATTTTTTGTTATTATAACCTGCATATATTGGACTACTTACCCATATATATGTAATAGGACATCTTATTAAAAGGAGGGTAAATATGTCTAGTCCTAAATTTATGGTGTTTAAGTTAAAAG
>JAEYNQ010000176.1 GCA_023412455.1 Bacillota bacterium | reverse complement strand
CCATCTAAAACTATTCTTTTATATGCTCATATAAATTCACTATTCTATGTACCACATTTATAGTCATCTAACCTCTTCGATTCAAAACAATCCTATTAAATAATATCTCCTTTTTTGAAGCCAAGTTGTTTAATTGCTTCTAAACTAATAATCTCTACTATATTATCTACATTTGGGTATTTTTCTTGTAGTATTTTTTCATTGAAAAACAAATAGTATGTCCCTTTTGTAGTAGATGTAATGCCTCTAAAAGCAATCTCATCATCTTCATCACAAAACTCTGTAATTTCATTAACATACTCTTGTATGTCATGTCTAGATGTTGATAAATCAAAGTACTTACCTAGTCCTCCAATAGAACTAAATATTATGCCATTTTCATAAACTGCTTCTACTATTTGCTTAGCAATCTCCTTATATTCACTCTTAGTACTCAAAATAATTCCTCCATTTCTTAGAATACATACGATAAATTTTTATTTGACATTTGCATATAATAACTGTATACTTATTCACGTGGATAAGTTAACACAAGGTGCACAAATTAGAAGCGTCGCTCTTTCATGAGTCACAAATCTAAGGAGTTCACCTTTTTATTTTTCAATTTTATACTTTATGAAGTCGCACATACATATAAGCTTTCTTATATCTGTAGCTGCTTTTGTACAGCTTATAGATTCAGCTGAAGCATGTCCCAATATTCCAACAATGTAAGCTATCACGTCTTCTATCTTTAAATTTTTAATTGAATATGATATATACTTAATATTAGCTAAGACAGGATTTTTGCTTTTTTCGTTTGCCTTCTCTATCTCATAAATATTTGCAAACTGTGTTAACTGAGAATTCTCTCTCAATAACTTTTTTTGGCTCTCTGTAAGCACTTCGAAAACGTCATTTTTTATATAAAAAAAGCTGTTTTTATCTAAAAAATCAAGGCAAGTTTTTGCATCAAAACCATATTTATATATTGGGAAATAAGATCTAGGTGAATTAGACCTTAGGTCCAAAAATACTTTATTTAACAAAAACTCATTGTTAATAATACCCAAATGGTCAAATATAATGTCACAATATAACTCATCTATTTTTAATCCTACTAATCCCTTATCTATACTTCCGATCGATTCATTTGTTCCAATATAACAAGCTAATTCACTCCCCTTAACATTAGGGTTTTCTAGTGCAGAAGCATATACTGTACAATTAGCTTTATTTGATATAACTATTTGTGATACTTCATTAAATAACGCTCTTGCTAAATCAACTCTATATTTAGATTTTACCTTATCCAATGCATTATAAAAAATAGAAAAATCTTTCAGTATTATTTCCACAAACTCTATGTGCTGCCCATCAAACTCCTCATTCCTGCTATATATTCCCTCATTTGGATTTTCTGCAGTAGGTATTCCTAGAAATATAATTTGGTGTTTTAATTTTTTTCTATGAGTATTTGTTAAGCATTTAGATATATCCCTAAAAATTTTCCTTATATCTTCATCGCTTAAACTATATCCAATAAATATAACTGGAAATTCAACAAAGATTGTTAATAGTTTTGCTGCTAAGTACATATTCGTTCTATCTATAACATCATAATCTTCCTTTGTAAATACAATACTCTCAGGTTTTGTACAACACCCATGTATTTTATATAATTCCGAAAAGCAAAAAGATCTACTATTGAGCAATTCAAATTGATCCTTATAAACAGAGAAATGTGGGAAAATATTTTCTACTAATAGGTCATAATTGGTAGTTATTACCCCAGCTATTTTAACTTTATTTTTTATCAAGGCATCTATTTCTTCTTTAAGTGCTACTTCTTTACGCGTTAAATCTTTAAATAATTTACAAATATAAAACTTAAATGGGCTCGATTTTTCCTCTACTACTCTATCCACTTCTTCATTACTAAAATTTGTTTCTCTGAAAGTAGCATCACTAAAGAACATATTATTAAATTCAATTTCAATTATTGATGCCATACGAGCATATATCTCATTTGTCGAGTTTTTATTAACTGATTCATTCTTTGCTCTATTCAATAATTGTGCAAATGCTAATTTAGGATTACTAGAATTATATATAAGCTGATTTAAATCAGACAATAGCCTGCTCCACGTAGGAGCATCTAAATATCTTTGTGTAAAACCACTACCCACAAATAAAAATGGCTTACCACTGAAATTTGATACTATACCCTCTATTTCTTTAGCTATATTAATAGTAACACCCCCAATAAATAATATTATTCTTAATATTCTAACTTATATTTACCATATTTTCAAACAATTCCATCTATATAATATAAAATCCGCATTTGGGCATAAAAAAAGAGGTAGAGCCGGGGCCCTACCTAAATTAATGCTGCTACTCTTATTAATACGACTCTTATGTACTCTGGCTTGAATACTTTTCTATCCCATAGATCACGGTCGGTTATTACCTTTTTACTTACAAGTAAGTCTACTGCGCTGTAGTAGTTAGTAGTACCACCTAGAAACGCCCCTAAACGTTCTATAAGTAATTGTGCAAAGCGAATATCCATTCTATCAAGCCTATTCCAATTAACAGCATTAAACTTAGCACCTGCTGCTATAAGCTTGTTTACAGCTGTATTAAGTTCCGTATCTTCTTTTGCAGGTGCCTTCCATGCATTACTAATTTGAAAGTGAGGAGTGTCTCCTATTGCCCATCCTCCACCCCACTCTATTCCTAGTCTTTTGCCTATGTCCCCTGCTTTGTTAAGCACAGCCTTGTTATATTCGTCACCCTTTTTATTGTTGCATATATCCCAAGCCATCCCGTCCTGATGGTTACTTTTGCTTCTATATCCATCGCAACCAGTAACTATGACACCTGGCTTTGTTCTTCCTTGCTGATATAGGCTATTTTGGTATTCTGCTGTCCTTAATGTTTGAGTGACTATAACATTAAGACCTGCTTTTTTACATTCTTCTAGAAATAGCCTACAAGCTTCCTGAGCCTTTGGCTTAAGTGCTGCTATATCTCTACATGGCATATTAAAACTCATGCTATCCCCTCCTTGACTGTTCCCACAGCTTAATAAATTTATCCCAGCCGAACATACTTACGTATGCTACCAAGAATCCTAGAATAATGGCTCCTACTATGTAGTACCAGATAATAGCTGCTTTATTATAGCTTACATATACTAAATAACTTAGCACACTTAGTAGTACGCTTACTCCTAGCACATAGTAGTCCGTTTTGATAGGCACAAGCTTTTTTGTTACCTCTACCACAGCTGTAACTAAAAATACTAATACTCCCATTAACAATAGAATTTGTTCAATACTAAACATTATCCTCATCCTCTCTTTTTGCTACCTCTGTAGCCTTTGTTCTTGACTTCTCTTTGCTTGCCTTAATCCACCCTAACAATCCTACCTCTGTACCACAAAAGGCAAACACACTCATTATAAGTGTGCTAGGCTCTGCATTGCCCCTATAAGCAATATAGAGGCAAGTCACAACAAAACAAATTAAAAAGAGCATAATACAAACGATTATACCCTTCATAAATCCGCCTTTGCTTCTTTTAACCTTGCCTTTCTTGATTTCATCTGCTCTTTTTAACACTTCTTCATCTGTCATTGTCTTCCCTCCAATCCATCAATCCTACGATGTGCTGATTTAGTGGACTCTTCAACTCTTATAAGCCTCTCGTTGATATTATCCATTTTAGAGTCCATCTTATCTAGCTTTACTAATATGCTGGCATTTCCCTGCCTTACTACTTGCAAATCTGATTCAGTAGCTCCTTCTCTAGCTCCATCTTTTTTAAAGTAACTTACGATATTAACAGATGTAAGTATTAGTCCGAAGGCACCTGCAATAATTCCCACATATTCCATAGCTTCCTCCTTAATTTAAAGCATAAAAAATAACACTATCTCTAGTGCCTCTTCTATGCCTTATTTAACTTAAAATGATTATTTGTTTATGCTACCTCTTCTTGATACTTTTCTTCTACTAACATCCTGATCTCCACAAATTGCTCATCATCCAAATCATTAAAAGCATAAAAGGCCTGAACCTTGTTGAGGGCCTCCTCTTTAGTTTTATACCATCTTTTATTGATTAGGTTTTTTAAATAGTCATAAATAAACATTTTACATTCCTCCCTGTAATAGTCGTTTTTCAAATTGTAGTTCAACAGCTAATGCTTGTAATGACAATATTTCATCATTGTCTACCTTTATTAAGGTCTCATAATCATGACCGGGGTAGAGGGAGAATCCAGTGTCAGTTGGCTCATAACAAAAATTTAAAATGAGAAAATCTGACATGTTACCAAAGATATAATCCTCTACCTCTATCACTCTGAGGGAGCTATCTGAAATGTCCCTTATTTGCTTAATCTCAAACCTATCATTAATCCCTATTAACAAATACATCACCACCTGTCCATTATCATATTATTAATCAACTACTTAGCTAACCACACATTATACACAGCATAGGTTCCTTGCTTTATGGAATAGTTCTGTAAGTTACCGAATGCAAAGTGCATGGCCGAGTTTGTATTTGTTATGTCAAGTGAAAAGGTTTGCCTAGCAAATACTCCCCTAGCACATTGGGTGTACACATTTGGTAGGGTAAACCTACCATCATATGTAGCTGCTGGGTCTATATAGAAACCCATTAGTGGAGTGGGGGTGTCATAATCCTGACTATATGATATACATTGTACATCCATATATAGCTTTGTATATTGTGATAGGTCGAGTTTGTTACCACTAAAAATGCCCCACCAAGAGGAGTTACCACTGGTAAACTCCAGGTAGCCTGCCCCATTTTTGTTTTCAATCCTAGGCTCGGATAAGCTGTGGTATCCACCCATGGCTGTTTGAGTTACCCCTGCCTTAATTAAATAAAGGTTATGATTTACCCCAGTTCCTGCTATCTTAATACCATTAACATAGGCTGTCTTTCCACTTATTAGGTCATCAGCTGTAGCTGTGGCATCACTGGTGGCTGTACCTACTACCCCTCCTATTGTTACACCCTTTAACACATTGGCAGCCATTAGATTGGTCATTTTAGCAGTTACTTTTCCACTACCATTATGGTACCCCATTGGGATAGTGTAAGACCCATCCTGGGTCTCTATGGTTTTTGATACAGCACCATTATTAGCCATGGAACCACTAACTTTACTTCCTTTGACATAGGCTGATTGTCCAGTTAGTATATGGG
>JAEYNQ010000164.1 GCA_023412455.1 Bacillota bacterium | reverse complement strand
TCTTGATTCTCATTAACTTTGAGGGTACCATCCCCAGCTATATAATACTCTACATCTGTATCAAGCTCTCTCACTACATAATAACCATCTCGATAAGTCCCACCATAATATTCTTGACTTAAATCTAACTCTGGGACAATCGTATCTCCTGCATAAGTATAAATCTGATTGTTATAGTAGATAAAATCTGTCGTTTCGTTTAAAAATAACATTTCATCTTCTGCCATGTCAAAAATGAGTTTCCCTTGATTATTGATAACACTATATGCATACCCTAAGCTTCCATAATCATCAAATTTTTCAAGTGCCACCTTATAAAAATTCTTATTTAAGTATTCAATACTATTATATTGAGGTTCTATAAGCCACTCACCTGATGGACTCATAATACCACATAAAATATCTTCTTCATTACTATTTGAGTTTGGATTCACTTTTTTAACAGATGCGATAGACTGTCCATTGGTAAAACAATTCATTTTTTCTATACCTTCATAAGTATTCAGTATTGCTCCCTTTTGGTCAATTCTACAATAGATTTGGTAAATCTCGTCTTGTTCCTCTGCTTTTATCTCTACTTGTACAAGATAGCTTCCATCATCATTTATTCCCTTTAACTCTTTGGTAAGTACTTTAACCGAATCATCTTTTGATACAATTTCTTGTACTACTTCTTCATAATTATCATTATAAGAGGGCTCACTGCCACATCCTGTAATGATTAAACAACTTGATAATAAAACTAATTGTATTGCTTTTTTCATGCTTATATATACATCCTTCCTTTATCTTACAAAAAACATCATAACATATAAGCATTTATTGTACTACCCTCTCCATCAAATCATACCCATAGTGAATAACGTAATTATTTTGGTTTATAGCCATTCTTATCAACTTTCATCAATTGCAATGTAATGTAGGATTGTACTCATGCCATCTTCTTCTAAATGATCAATAATCCCAAATTCAGCTACACATGGCATTTTTATCTCCTACCTTTACTTCTAATGATTCATAACACACTCAAATATTTCCTATGCCTAAAGCACTTTTAAGGAGTCCTACTCCTCTAACTCCACTTCCCCACCATCCTTGCTACTATTTTCTATGGAATACTACTAATTGTTTAAATTCTATATTTTTCACTAAGTCATCAACCACCAGTTCAACTGGCGGTTTGATATTCCCCCTAATAAGGGGTATATTACTTGTACACCTTATTAGGCGGGTATCGCGAGCACTAGAATAACAGGGATATCCCCCCTCCCCTATTCCCTCTAGTAATAATTTGACAGCTTCCTGTATCTTTTATTTATTCAATACGATCATCTCCCATTACAATTCGTTAATACCTATATTATAATTACATTAACGTCATCATCATTTTGATATAGCTGTCTTGAAGTATATAATGTCTCTCTCCCTTTACGGTAGTCTACTCATTTGCATGGCTCATTCCTGATTTTGTTTTATGATGTAACAAACTACCTAGTTCTATATTTTTTTTACAAACCCCCATTGGATACCAGCCACATCTACCACAGATTTTTTCTAGGATGCCTAGTGTTATTTGGGTGTTAAGGTCGTTTATTAATTCCTGATATATGTATTTCTTCTGCTTCAGATGCAATAATTGTATGACTTCGGCATCCAATTGTTGAACTTTTTCTTGTGTTTTGCAGATATTCTTTTGTATCCTATTAGGACACCTCTCACAAATCTGATCTGTTCCAAAAACTATCTCTATTTCTATACCTTCTTCAGCTCTTAGTTTTGCAACTACTTCATCCATATTTACTATAAATTCTGGACTATAACCTTTTCCTTCATATCCCTGTATGCAAAGTAAATGATGCGGCCTTAACTTCATACTAATTTTACCAATCTCATTCTTATCTTCACGTCTAAAATGGTTGCTAAAACTGCTTTAATAATGGCCGTTGGAATAAAGGGTAGGATACATGCACTAATAGCTATCCCTATCGCCGTTACTGCAAAAGTCTGCATTGTCATAGGCACTCCCAATGGCATTGGAATAGCAATCTGAGCTAATCTTCCCATGACTGCTGTCCATAAACCAATCATACATAAATCTCTCGTTGAAAACCCTTTTTGATTCATACTATCCTCCATGAATTTAATTTATTTTCAAATAATATATAATTTTAGCACTATTGTCAACACATTTTATCACAACTGTTGACAATAGTGCTAAGTAACATATTTTATTAGTCCCATTTCTCCATCATATCACCTAACTACAAAACTTTATGATATTTAGGTTACCTTTCATAATAGTACTGACTACATAGGGGATTAATTCTACTTTTTTCTCGCAAATACCCTAATGTTTCTTCTTTATTACTAGGCATATCATGCCCTAGTAAATAGATTTCAAAGTCAATATTCTCTATAAAATGAATGATTGCTTCTAGTTTATCTCTATTATATTTACCCTCACCTTCATAGTGATCCTCACAATCTGCATCACCAACAAAGAGCATTTTCTCCTCAGGACACAGTATAAATAACGCATCTCTTGAATGCGTTGAATCTCTTGGTATTAAAATCAGTTTAAGATCACCTAAGTTTAGTTCTGTTATAGTACTTATTGTAATATCTGCTGGCATTACCTTAATCTCAGATAAATCTTCATATTCTTTTACTATACATTCATTACAAAAAGAAATATCCTCCCTTGTGAGTTCACGTTTTTTCATTTCATCCAAGGTCCACTTCCATGTACTTACCTCTTCAAGCTTTTGATTGGTTCGTTCACTTGCTATTGTTTCGCCGTGAACATATGGAATGCCAAATGTATGATCCCAATGCCAGTGAGTAATTATCGTATATTGAGGTAATGGCATATTTTCTTTTTGGATTGCATTATAAAAACACTCTACATGACTTTTAGAGTTTCCCGCATCAATAGCAACGCTGTAATTCTTACCCCTTATGTAATATAAAAATGGTCTATCTGTTTCCTGTTCCCCTTGCAAATAATATACACGCTCTGAAAGTTTGATAAGCTCTGCCATAATCTAAATCTCAACCTTTCCTGACATAAATAATACGTCCTCTTCTATAGTTATTCCGTTTTTCTCATAAAACTGAACGCTTGGACACCCCTTTTGAGTTGTAAGTGAAATACCAGAAATTTTCTCTTCTTCCTTTTTTAATTCTTCACGAACATACTCCATCATTTTAGTCCCAATACCCATTCTTTGATAATCTGGATTGACACTAAATTCATCAACCCATAGTTCTTTGAGCTCCAGATATGTCGTAATCCTACCACATAACATTGAAACCACTACATCGGCATCTGTATCATATGCCACATAACCACGAGATACTCTTGCTGACATTATCTCTTCTATCCTCATAAAAGCTTGTTCATAAGTCCAATTTTCATTCCAAGGCTCCTCTTTAAAAGCTTTCATAAATTCTATAGCACAAGCTCCTATATCTGATAACGTCATTCTTCTATAAATAATATTCATCTCTTGGTTCCCCTTTTTTATTATTTATTCTTAATAATACAAATACCTCCCAAGTCATTGTATATCAATAACTTGAGAGTCCTCATATTTCATAACTATTTCAAGTCTTAATCATGATGTACGTTTTAGGAAAACTACTGAATTGTCACATACGGTTCATTTACAAAAGGCTAAGTCTATGCTTTCTAACCTTTCTTATCCATTTATATGCCATAGTGAATAACGTATTTATTTTGACTTATTGCCATTCTTATTACTTTCATTAATTCAATGAGCTCTTCTGACTCTATCGAACGTTTATCTTTTGCTATAATCTCATAAAATGCCTCTAAGGATTCTGGAGGGATTAAAGTAATTCCCCATCTTGCAAGCCCCCATTCTGGTCTACTTAGCGAATGAAAATAAGTTTTGATAAGTACAAGTTCATTCCACCAATCATTAATAAAGTCATCATCAATTGCAATGCAATGATATTTACTAGGATTATACTCATACTCATCATATTCTTCCAGATTATCTATAATCCCAAATTCGGCAACACATGGCATTTTTGTCCCCTCCCTTTACTTCTTATGGTTCATCATCCACACAGATATTTCCTTTGCCTAAAGCACTTTTAGGAAATCCTGTGTCTCTAGTCCTGTGTCTCTAACTCCACTTCCACCACCAGTGTTTGCTACTATCTTTTTATGGAACAATACTAGTTGTTCAAATTCTATATTTTTCACTATTTAGCAAGCTCCTTTAATGCCTCTTCATTTTCAAATATGACTTATCCATAAGATTTTATATCGCTTTTTTATTCATTTGTTTTAAGAATTCTATTCAAACTGTTCGCCCACCTTTAACTTATTAGTAAGATAGTGTTTTCTCTCTACTTATAATAACTTCAGCAAGGTAGATAATGATTGTGTTCTGGGGTTCTTTTATAGTTTCACCTCCTATTAAAGCATTAGGCAGTCCTATTCTGTTTTCTTGTACTAATATCAGCCTCACTATCTATGGTTCATCCATTAATATTTCTACACTATTATTCCAAAGTTCATATTCGCTCATATCAATATCATCATTCCATGACACACCATAGCCTCCACCATCTACTACAACACTATTAAATAAAGCTATATCTTTGAGTGGTGCATACATCTTCTCTGTAATTATTAAGTTATTCATGTCATATTCTTTCTTTACGCCATTTGTAAATTCAATTAAAAGTCTATAGTCTAAACATGGTTTTATACTTTTAATTCTATGTGACATATTTATTTCCTCCTATTCTAACGGTGGTAGCTTGACAAATTCTTTGGTATTCCACATCTGAAGCAATTGAACGTTATACATCTCTGCCCATTCTAAAACCATTCTCTTTGCTTTATTAGGTAAATCTCCTTCTATCATTTCTAGCTCTTCTATTGAAAACACCCCATTATATTCATTATAGATAACGTGAAAATGTGGTGGTACATGGTCATTTGGATACATCTTTATTACCATTCCATAAAATCTTGTAATTACTGGCATATATTATCTCCTTTTTAATTCTCCTTTACTTATTATACAATATGGACCTAGTCATTGTTAACTATTCATTTATAGTACTAAAATAAAGGCTAAATACTATATTAAAAAGATTTTTATCTTTTCTTTTTAGTAATTAGCCTTATCATTATTTAAAGATATTATATATACTTATTTTACTATTTGTTAGATTTTAGCTCATTAGCTCGTATTTATATCGTAATATACTTACTTATTCTTTTATCATCTTCCTAATGTTGTATTAACTGCTTTTCTTATTTTATAAATTTGGATTAAAGACCCTTTAATAGCATCATAATATTCATCTATCCCAAATGCTCTCATGACAGCTTTATCAAATTCTTCTCTATCCTTCATTTCTAATTCTTCTAATAGTGGTCTAACCTCTCTTTTTTCAACTTTCTTATATAGGTCTATTATTATCTTTTGTGCACTTTCATTAATATACTTTGGATTTAGTATCTTAAAGTTTTTTTCAACCTTATTTTTATTTAAATCTAATACTCCCAATCCTCTTCCAAATCCTATTGCCTCTATAAAATACAATCCTACAATACTATTCATAAGTGCCATCAGTAAATCAAGCTCGTATTTTTGACTTTTTCGTTTTAATCCAGTCAAACGTTGGTCAAAAAAAACAGGATATGGTGCTTTTGAAAAGAACAATCTTTCATCTGGATTTATTAGTAACCCTACCTCAAAAGTTTTATTCAAAGGCATCTCATACCAATGAATTCCATTTCTAGCCAAAGCTTCAGGTAGTAATTTCCCCGTTTCATTAGTCATATTCTCAAACCGTTCAATCCACTCTATAGTATTAGTATGACCTAATACCTTTAGCTCTTCTATACTCTTATCACAACAGAACCCCTCAATACTAGCTCCTAAATTCATTAGGTATGAAGATGTATCTAATTTTTTCATTACAGCTACTAAATATTCTTTGTCTATATTATGGTTTTGTGGATAAAATAATGCATTCCACCCTCTTCTTTCACCTCGTTTTACATTAAAAAATTCTGTTAAAGGCTTAAGTTTATCTTTTATAGATAATAACCAACTGGCATCAGCAAATAATGCATTTTTAACAATTCCTATTGCTTGCAATTCTTTTATCTGTTGGAGACTGTACTTATAAACCGTAAACAATTCTGAATCCATGTTATTTCTAATCTTAGCTACAAGTGATTCAACCTTATCTTCCCTCACAATATTATTTTCATCACTTACTATGTTTCTTAGGGCATCTTGCACCACTACAAACTTAATTTCTTGGTTACTTATAATCTCTGATTTACTTAATATAAGTATATTAGTAACTACATCTGCATTTTTAAACCATCTTCCTTTTCCTGATGTAATAATATATTCTATATTATATCTATTAGCTAATTCTTCAAAAAACTTATCACCAAATTCTGTCCCCAACCAAGAATTTGAAATAATTAAACCTGCTCTTCCCCCTATTTTTAATAGCTGCTCAATCTTCAATGTAATGTATGTATATAAATCACTTCGTCCATTGAATTTTTCATTTACAGTATTAATAAATTGAATTGCAGATGCATTGAGCTCCTGTAGAGTCTCTTGTTGCACAAAAGGCAAATTGGAAACTATAGTATCAAATAGCTCGTATTCCACCTCTTGAACTTCATTTACCGTACTACTGTGAATTTGTATCTTTTGTCCTTGATTAAGATTAAATACATCTTCTTTATATATATTAATCTGTTGACCCATATTTTGTGGTGAAGTGAGTGCTAACATAGCAAATTGTAGTGGATATCTAAATTTATCTCCTGCCCATACTTGATTTAATGCTTCGTTAGCAGCTATTCCTGCATTTACCTTTAAATCATATGCTGCTTTAACTATAGTTCCAGTTCCACAGCAAGGGTCCACTACATTTCCCATTTTATTTCTCATTGTCATTCCTACTAAAAACATTGCTAATTCTTTAGGAGTAGAAAACTGCCCTGCCACCTTTCGCTTGCTCCTTGTCACTATTTGACTTAAAAGTGTACCTAATAATTCATCATCATAATTGGTAAAATCTAAGCCCACTAGATATTTGTTAAAATCTATCAACATATTTAGAGTTGTCTCATCAATATATCTTTCTCCAGGTTTTTCTTCAAATATATTATAGAAATCACATTTGTTGCTTATATCTTTAAACAAATGTAAGCATTCACTTATTCCTGTACTTTCTACCAACATATCGATTATTTTCGCATCAGAATAATATTTCTTAAGAATATTTGCAAATATTATCTTATTCATCAAAGAGATTATTGCCAGTTTCGACATCTCTATCCATTTATCACTTTTTTTCCCATACGCTTCTTTTTCTGCTTCCCACCACAAGATAACTTGGTCATTAAAATCAGCATCACAAAGTGCTCCTTTTTTCAAAGATTTAGCACATTCCTGTACATTCTTTAAAATAAATTCAGTAATATATTCACCTGAGACTGAACTTATTACTCTCTCTGTTTTTAAAACTCCATTATTAAAGAAATAATTTAAATCTGTTAAAATAGTAGTTAGTAGATTTTGGATTTCTCCCATATGAAATGCTACATCAGTTCGTGTTTTTATATACGACAATTCACTCCACTCTTTCAACATATTGTATTTATCACTATTCTCATCTTTTATAAATAAACGTGCTATAGAGGCATTCCATAGTATAAAACTATTAACACCTAGCAACTCCGCCTTTTGACGTGCATTGTCATAAAATTCTCTATCATTTATATCTGTATTAGGATATTTTAACTCCCATCCATGTAAAACTTGTGTTTTAGCCCTGTCCGCAAATAGCATTATATCAGGAAATAATGAGCCTGAACTCTTTGCCAAACTCATTTCTCCTCCTGCATATTGAATAATACTCTCTTTTTCTCTTACTAATGCATACGCATTTATTTGCGATATTAAATCAATTCCCCAACTTCTTTCATTATCCTTCATCAATCCTACATTGCTCATATTCTTTTTCCCCCTTATATATCATATAGGCATCCTTTATTCTTTTATTGCATACTTCAATCAAGTCAATTTCATGATTTTTATATAGATGAATACCTTCATTCTTTTCTATTCCTATGAAATTTCGCCCTTCCATAATTGCCGATATTAGAAAGCTACCACTTCCGCATGCATTATCTAAAACTATATCTCCAGGTCTAGTAAATGTCCTTATTAAATATCTTCCTAATTCAATAGGTTTTTGTGTTGCATGATATACATTACCTTCTGATTCTGCTGTTTTAAAATAAACTACATCTGTCGGATACCTTAGTCCTGTACTTGCTACTCTTACGGGTTTAAAATCTCCATAACTACCTGTTAACTGATTCTTTCTAATCCCTTTATCATAAGGCTCCCCTTCTGACATTTGAGGATTGTATATCGGCTGTTTCTTATAAAATACACAGATATCCTCATGTTTACGAAGTGGTTGTTTTTTTGCATTAAGAAAGTTAGTTGGCTTTGATTTTTCCCATACTATTTTATATTTAAACCAAGCTTCGTTACTCAGAATAAGTTTTGCTGTAAAAATACCCTGTGCTGTTAATACTATTACTCCGTTATCTTTTATAATTCTTCTATATTCTTCCCAAAGTAATTCCAACGGAATAACAGAATCCCACTTATTTTGGGTGGTGCCATAAGGTAAATCACACAAAATCATATCTATTGATTTATTCTCAATATTTTTCATCACCTCTAAACAGTCACCTTGTATCACTTTATTTAAATAATCCTTAATCATATCGTCCTCCTACCTTCTAACTAAATTATATCACATTTATCTATTTTAAAACTACATCATTTTCTCCCTACAATTGCCTCTCCTTATAGTATTTCCTTTTTTCGTCATCTCTGCACAAATATATAAATTAGATAGTTATTATTGAAGAGTATTTGTTTAAATATTTTTCTTCACTTAATTACAATTTACTTTTTCCACGCCTATTTGACGTGGTAGCTACGACGACTGTTTGAAAAAATGCAACATAAATAACTACTAATTGAAACTCCCTTCACAATTCATTTCGCAATGAAAAGCCATATAACCCTTGAAATCCAAGTAATTGTAAGGCCTTATTCATTGCACTTGATAGAATTCAAATCTACGATGCACTGTTTAGAAAACCTTATTTCAAAATTTAAATCTCTACATATTGAGTAGAATTCACCATTATAAGTAGAGTAGGGAGGTGAAAATTTCACCTCCCCCTCATCAAACCGTGCATGCGATTTTCCGGCACACGGCTTTCCGATATTCTTCTTTCTAGTGCATTCAGTTTCTAAGATGCTAGATATACTATCCCTTCTTTTTTGAGAAGGGCATACATTTGTTTTATTCCCCTTCGTCTTGGTCTTATCTGCCTCTTATGGTTGTACCATATTGTAAACTTTTCTAATACATACCAGTCTAGCTTATTCAGCTGTTTTCCAGCATTCTTAAGTCCATAATAATTCTTAAATCCTACTAGACGTCTATTGATTATCTTAATCATTTCTTTGATATCTTGATATAAGCTACTTCTTTGATTAAGTATCTCTTTAATTTTTCCTCTCATAGATTTCATTGCCTTTTTACTTGGCTCTTGTATTGTCGTGGAAAACGTTTGTCCTTTTCCATTTTCTATACTTTTTCTTCTATGGTGAAATCCTAAGAAATCAAATCCTTCTTTTCCATCCCATAGGTTTACAAATCGTGTCTTTTCAGGGTGTAATTCTATTTCTAGCTTTTGCATGATATCATGTACTGCCTTGTATGCATGGTTTATGTCTTTCTTTGTTCTACATATAATTACAAAATCATCGCAGTATCTTACTAGTGTTCCTAAATGGTTGTAATACTTCTCCCAAACTGTGTCTAGGTAATTCAGATAGGTGTTTGATAATAATGGACTTATGACACCACCTTGTGGTGAATCTATTGTACTTTCGTATTTCTCCCCATTTTCTACAAACCCTACTTTTAACCACTTCTCTATGAGTTTTATAATTCTTCTGTCACTTATTCTTTGTTTAACCAATAGCATAAGTTTCTCATGATTAATGTTATCAAAGTAAGATTTAATATCTCCATCCAATACCCACCATCCTTTATTATTACATTTCTTTCTAATAACTTCTAAAGCTTGGTGTGCATTTCTCTTGGGTCTAAATCCGTAAGAGCATTCTTTAAAATCCGCCTCAAATATAGGCTCTATTACTATCTTAGTTGCCATTTGTACTACTCTATCTTTATAATAGGTATTCCTAATGGCCTTTTACTTCCATCTTTCTTTGGTATATACACTCTATTCACTGGTTTAGGATGATAGTTGTTTTCTATAAGCTCACTTTGTATTTCCAGAATAAATTTCTCTTCTCCATACTTTACAACGTCTTCTATATAGATTTTATCTATTCCACCTGTTCCACTATTTGCTTTTACTTGTTTCCATGCTTTCCATAGTATATCTATTCGATACACTTTGTCATACAATGCATGATATCTTCTTTTCTTATTCTCTTTGGCACTTAGATATAGTTTTCTTTGAAGTTCTCGAACTTTGTCTTGGGTGTTATTAGCTTTCGCATTCACTCACTCTTACCTCCTCTAAAAACTTGAATAAAGCATTGCCCCTTCCCTAGTTACAGTTTTGTTGTCTGCATCATTATAGGTACTATAGGCAACTCCGACTCCCTTCCAGCAGTCCACCACTTCGCTAGGCTTATAAGATTTCTCTTTACTAAAATATTTTTTTTAGTGCTGGGGAGGTCCTCTCCAGTTCCGAACTATACTGTAGGTACATGTCACTTCCCTTATACCGGAGGATTCTTCGATATTGCTCCAAGGTCTATACATCTTCCATGGTCTTCACCCTTATGCGCAAGGCTCGACTTCCTCTTTGTCTCTTTCAAAAAAAGAGTCCTTTTTTAACGATACGGCAGACTTCACTTAATGTTACAACCTGTATTTTCACTAGCACTCTTTCAAGTACATTACCCTCACGCTTCAGACCCAACATTTCTGTTACGCCTGGTGATTGGTTACTAGGCTCCTTGGCGATTACCTAGACAGGACTTTCACCTGTAAGCATAGTCCAGCTTAGTTGGACGCACCACAACAAAAAAGTAGCTATTAAATCTTCCACTTATTGTGTCTGTTTTTAATAGCTACTCTTATATCTTATTCATTATACTTTTCCTGCTAAAACTCTGGTAAGTTACTTAAGTTATTGCTTGGATCGCCATCTGGTGTGCTTCTTATAATGATGCGATCACTTTTACCTTCTGTACAAATTAAATCTGGTAATTCACCATTATGAATGGCTGCTCTACATTCTTCAAAAGAAAGGACTCTACCATCATCTAGCTTAAATTGTTCTAAATTGCCTTCACTATTTTTGTGTACGCCTACTACTTTTGCCATGTTATATCTCCTTTATTTCTAATTGCTAGAGAAAAATTTTACATGGTTATCATGTGCTAGCATAGGCATTTTTATTCGTATACTTTTAATCTCTTAGGCACTCTAACTCTTGTAAATAAATACAATGCTTGATAGTATTATTTCTAACAGCTTCTAGGCATATTTCATAGTCCATCCAGATGACTTCTTCAATTTCTTCTTTTTGAAGCTTTAGTTCATTGATTTCAAGGTTATTTTTCTTCAATCTATAAACCCTCGTTACTTGATTATCTATAAAAGCTTTTCCATAGAAAATATTTTTTTCTGCAATACGCCTTCTCATCCGTTCTTCTAATTCCTGCGCCTCAACTTTAATCCCTAGTTCTTCTTCTAACTCTCTTAGGGCCGATTCAATGTATCCACAGCCTGCTGGAATGTGCCCTGCTGAAGAAATATCATAACAACCAGGATGAGAGTCCTTATCTTGACTTCTTTTTTGAAGTAATACATCTAGGCCGCCCTTTTCATTATCTTTTACAATCCAAACATGAGAAGTTCTATGTAAGTCTCCATCAGCATGTACTTTAGCTCTTTCTTTGGTAAGGCCAGTTGGTTCTCCTGTTTCATCGACAATATCAAATATTTCCATCTTGTACACCATTCCTTTATCTATTGATTCCCCAATTCAGAAATCTTCTTCGTAACTTGCACAATCTTCTTACTTTGATTATATCATACTCCTTTATAGTTCATAAAAAAAGTGGATTCCCTTTTGCATTCGCCATAGCCTAAGGAAGTAAAAATCATAATTTCTTAGACTATACAAAAAGTCTTATTACCATCTTTTCAGATTGTAATAAGACTTTTCCTCTATCTCTTACTGGGTTTCTAAAGGCTTATAGGCAAACCACCAAGCATAGTTATTGTAGAGCCTTTCATTTTCTTCTGCCTGATAAATATCTGTAGCAGGTGGGATAATGACTTGATCCCCAATGAGTTCATTATTTGGCCAGTTTGCTGGCATCGCAACTTTATTAGCATCTGCCACTTGAAGTGCTACCAGTGCTCTAAGGATTT
>JAEYNQ010000158.1 GCA_023412455.1 Bacillota bacterium | reverse complement strand
CATCTCATACATTAGTGAAAAAATGTATGGTAGAAAAATAATCCTTCCTTAATAATAATCCATGACCACTACCTCCTTTATTTTTTAAAAATACACAACTTTATAAACATAACATATACTTATTTATTAAATTATATAATATTTTTTAAATATTTACAATTTAATAACGGTAAATTTTCAAAGTATTTACTATAAATGTAAATCAATAGATGATTTATCCTAGAGTCATAGTTAATAAGCCCATTTATTGTTCTCGATTTTTCTCACTTAAGAAGTACTTTTATAGCCTCTTAATTAATACATATAAAGTAACTCTTCTTAAAAGCTTTTGCACATCCTCATTCCCTTACTCCACTAAAACTATTTATACTGTTTGACTTCCTCCTTAATAACCTCATAAAGTTTCATCCTATCTTGGCTTGTTAATTCCATTTTATTAATGGCTTCCACTATCAAATAGCCATACAACCTATTTATCCGATTTTGTAACGCTTCTTTTTGCTCAAGAGTACTGGGAGAATTTATAGTTAATTTCATGTTGCTTCTCCTCCATAAGGTGATCTAACAAATTTTATGCCACTGTGGATTTGTCCTATCCTTAAAAGGTAGTATTTATTTCAGTTTAGAAAGGAGCATTGCCATGCGCATGGCTATTTATTCTCGAAAAAGTAAATTTACAGGTAAGGGAGATTCTGTTGAAAATCAGGTGCGTATGTGTCAAAACTACCTTGCTACCCATTATCCTAATGACTATGATCCTAAAAAACTTATTATTTTAGAAGATGAAGGCTTTTCAGGTGGTAATACTGATCGTCCTAGTTTCAAAAAATTAATGAAACTTGTAGAAGCCAAAGAAGTAGATCTGGTGGTCTGCTATAAACTGGACCGTATTAGTCGAAGTATTACAGATTTCGCTACTCTCATTGAAAAGTTTAATCGCTATCACGTTAAATTTATTTCCACCTCTCAAAACTTCGGGGATTCAGGACCAATGGCTAAATTAATGATGTTCATTGCCTCTGTATTTAGTGATTTTGAACGTTCAGTTATAGCTGAGCGTATCCGAGACAATATGCTGGAGCTGGCTAAAACAGGACGTTGGTTAGGTGGTGTAGTCCCTTTAGGCTATAGCTCAGAAGAAGTTTCAAGCATTGATTTTCAAGGTAAAGAAAGAAAATGCTATAAACTATCTCCTGTCCCTGAAGAAGTGTCCATAGTTCAGTTTCTATATGCCAAGTACTTGGAATGGAATAGTCTCTCACGCCTCGAGTCCTATTTACTCACCCATCATATTGACACAAAAAATGGCAAAAATTATTCCCGCTTTGCTATTAGGAGTATTTTAAGCAATCCTGTGTATGCTATAGCAGACCTTACCCTCTATAACTATTTTATTGAACAAGGATGTCAAGTTTACAATGCACTCGAAAAGTATAATGGGAGCAATGGAATTATGCCTTATAACCGTACTGAACAAGTAAAAGGAAGTAAAAAGGTTCATCGTTATAAAGATAAGTCAGAGTGGATTATTGCTGTAGGAACCCATAAGGGCGTCATTAGCAGTTCAGACTGGCTTCGGGTTCAATTCCTTTTAGAACAAAATAGCTCAAAAACGTATCGAAAAGTAAAGAATTCAGAAGCCCTTCTTTCAGGCCTTCTTATTTGTAAAAATTGTGGTAGTTACTTACGCCCTAAGCTAGGACGTGTCAATAAAAAGGGGGATAAAAGTTTTTATTATATTTGTGAGAAAAAAGAAAAATCTAAAGGTCAGCTTTGTTCTATCCCAAATGCTAATGGCCTCCTTTTAGACCACTTAATTATGGAAACGCTACATGAGACTTGTTTTACCACTCCCGAAATTACCCAAGAGCTCATGCTAGCAGAAAAAAAAATAGGACGAATAAATGAAGAGTTTACCTTGCAAGAGGATATCCTCCATAAGCATCTAGAAAACAATAAAAAAGCTATAAGCAATCTTATTACTACCCTCAGTCAAATGAGGGACCCTTCAATTATTCCTTATCTTATTGAAAAAATCAGTACCTTAGAAGCAGATAACAAAGAGATTGAAGAACAATTAAAAGTACTTTCCTCTCTTACCGTCTATAATGTTTTAAAGGAAGAAGACTTCATCCAACTAAAAGAACAGCTCCTTCACTTTGATACCCTTCTTGCTTCTCTTACCCCTCCACAAAAGCAGCAGTACCTGGCCCTACTTATTGAAAAAGTAGAATGGAATGGAGACAATGCCACCCTCCATTTTTTTGGACCAAAATGTACTGAACGTCTACAAAAAATGTTTCCAGATGGAGACAATAGCAAATGAAATTTTAATGAGTATTCGCTCCTCACGTAAACAACGCTATGAAACCTCTCTGCATGCCCCCATAGGAGTAGATAAAGAAGGCAATGAGATCAGCCTCCTTGATATTTTATGTATAGAAAGTGATACCATCTTTGACCAAGTAGATTTTGGCATTGAGATCAAAAAACTCTATCATCAAATTAAACACTTACTCAAGCCACGTGAGAAAAAAATCCTTGAACTACGCTATGGTCTTAATAAGGAAGAAGAAAAAACGCAACGAGAAATCGCCGAAGAAATGGGGATTTCTCGCTCCTATGTCTCTCGAATTGAAAAAAAGGCCATAAAAAAACTCTATAAAGAACTCTTAAAATAATAAACAGGTCATCCCATTCCAAAGGATGACCTGTTTATTATTTTAAGCTTATTATAAGTAGATAGTCCTAATCCATTATTGCTTAAACTTCCATAATAATAGGGAGAATCATAGGACTACGTTTTGTCTTTTGCCATACAAACTCACGTAAATCATCTTTAACCATTGTTTTAATTTGAGACCATTCTACAATATGTTTTTGCTCACAACGATCTAAAGATTTACGCACAATTGATTTGGCCTCCTCCATTAAGTTTTCTGCCTCTCTCACATAGACAAAACCACGGGAAATAATATCAGGACCAGCTACTACAAATCCTGATTCTTTTTCTAAGGTCATTACTACAATAAGAAGACCATCTTGTGACAGGTGTTTACGATCTCGAAGGACAATATTCCCCACATCTCCAACGCCTAAACCATCTACTAATACTTGACCAGAAGGGACATTTCCAACTACTTTACAACTATCAAATGTAAGCTCGGCTACCTCACCAGTAGAAAGGATTTGAATATTGCTACGCTTCATCCCCAATTCCATGGCTAACTCAGCATGCTTTTGTAAATGACGATATTCTCCATGAACAGGAATAAAAAATTTAGGTTTAACAAGGGCATGCAAGAGTTTTAATTCTTCTTGTGCTGCATGACCCGATACATGCGTATCTTCACGGATCACTTTAGCCCCTTTTTTAGCTAGTTCATTCACTACCTTAGAAACTGTTTTTTCATTGCCTGGAATAGGTGTGGAACTTAGGACGATAACATCCCCTGGTTTAATCTCAATTTGCTTATGGTCAGAAGTAGCCATACGTGATAAGGCTGCCATAGGTTCTCCTTGGCTACCCGTCATGATAATAACAACCTGTTCATCATTAAAACGTTTAACTTCATTGACATCGATTAATATATTTTCAGGAATAGCCAAATACCCTAGTTCACTAGCTGTCTTTACCACATTAATCATACTTCGTCCAATGACTGCTACCTTACGCTTAAACTTATCAGCTGCATTAATAATTTGTTGTACCCGATCCACATTAGAAGCAAAGGTAGCTACCATAATGCGTTTATCTTGATGATTACCAAAGACATCTTCAAATTTTTGGCCTACCATTTTCTCAGATTGGGTAAAGCCTACACGTTCTACATTTGTACTATCAGCCATAAGAACGAGCACCTTTTTACGTCCTAACTCCGCTAACCGGTGTAAATCTAAGGTGGCTCCACTAATAGGTGTATAATCTACTTTAAAGTCTCCCGAATGCACAACGACTCCAATAGGCGTTGTAATGGCTAACATCACTGCATCAGCAATACTGTGATTGGATCGAATAAACTCCACCTTAAAGCTCTCTCCTAAGGTAATAACTTGACCCTGATTCACATTAATACGCTCCGTACAACGTAACAAATTATGTTCTCTTAATTTATTTTCTACAAGCCCTATCGTTAATTTAGTTCCATATATAGGAACATTTAACTCTTGTAGAATGTAAGGTAATGCTCCAATATGGTCTTCATGCCCATGAGTTAAAACAATTCCACGTACCTTTTGACTATTCTTCATTAAATACGTGATATCTGGTATTACTAAATCTATTCCTAACATCTCATCCTCTGGAAATGCTAGCCCACAATCAACGACAAGAATATCATTTTCATATTCAAAAGCCGTCATATTTTTTCCTATTTCTCCAAGTCCTCCCAGTGGAATAATGCGCAATTTACTTTTTGTTTTTCTGGGTACCAAAACTACACCTCCATAATTAACTTTCTCTCTTATTATTTAAACAATCGTTACATTGCCCATAAAACATCAGATGATGGTCATGTATCTCAAAATGATATTTGCGCTCTATTTCTGACTCTATTTCTTCTAATAAGTCATTCTCTACCTCAAATACTTTATTACATGTTTCACAAATTAAATGATGATGATGATGTACCTTGTCATCTGAAGCTAGTTCAAAGCGACTACATCCATCATCAAAATTCAACCGGTCTACAATGTGCATCTCTTCAAATAGTTGCACCGTACGATAAACAGTTGCCAGTCCAATCTCTGGATAATCTTCTTTCACCTTGTCATAAAGCTCTTCCGTTGACAAATGCTCGCCTGCATGCTTAATGAGTACATCTAATACACTACGTCGCTGTAAAGTCAGTTTACAGCCTTTTTCTTTGAGTCGTTCTTTAAATGCTGTAATGTCCAACTATTCCCCGCTCCTCACCTGTAATCTTTTTTTAAATACCTTTAAATCTAAAACTGCTTTATATTTCAATATCATATTCATCACTACTCATAAACTCTACAGCAGCCTTCTTGAATTCATCTTCATCTTCTACTAAAACATAATCCAGTTCTTCTTCCTTTTCCCCTACCTGTTTTAATATGGTGGCAATCTCTTCTTCATCTACAACTAAAAGGTATTTTTCACCTTCTAAAATAGCTTCATCCACAACTTCAAAAAGGACTTCTTCATGGGTTGCTTCATCTACAAATTTAATTTTTTCCATAAAATACCTCTCTCATTTTTTATTTTGAACCTAACGCTTTGCATCTAAATAATTTTGCAAAATAATAGTAGCCGCCAGTTTATCAATGACTTGCTTTCTCTTTTTACGACTTATATCTGCATCTAATAATATATTTTCTGCCGCTACTGTACTTAACCGCTCGTCCCATGTAATAACTGGAAGTTTAAGCCTTGCCTCTAATTTTTCTTTAAATAAAAGAGTTTTCTCACCTCTTTCTCCTAGTGTGTTATTCATATTTTTAGGAAGTCCAAGAACGATGACCTCTACCTTATAACTTTCACATAACTCACTAATGCGATTAAGTGTTGGTTTAATATGGGTCTCTTCTTGTCTTCTTATAATCTCTAAGCCTTGAGCCGTCCATCCTAAAGGGTCACTAATGGCTACACCCGTTGTTTTACTTCCAAAATCCAATCCTAAAATACGCACAAAATGCCTCCTAAAAAAGCTGCAGAGATCTAAAACGCCCTGCAGCCCCAGTTTATTGTTTCAAATAGCAAGTAACTAGCTCTTCGAGAATTTCATCCCTCTCTAGTTTGCGAATCTTGTTTCTTGCACCATTATGACTGGTGATATAAGTTGGGTCTCCTGACATAATATAACCTACAATTTGGTTAATAGGATTATAGCCTTTTTCTTTAAGGGATGTATAGACATCCATAAGGACTTCACGAGTTGAAGCCTTTTCCAAATTCTCTAAATGAAATTGCATGGTCTCATTAATATTTTTCATCCTGATCACCTTCCAATCCTTTCACCTTATATGAGTAGTATACCATAATATTGAAAAAAACTATAGATAATTACCAAAAATATAAAATGTTTATGGCTCAATAAGCTTGCCTATTAATTCTGCTTCTCTTAGGTCTATGATTTCTACTTTTTGTAAGGTATTCTCTAAATGGGTGGATGTTTCTACATACACCTTTAAATAATTGCTTGTAAACCCTGTAAATCCTTGATGATGGGAATTCTCAAATAAAACCTCTACCTCTTTGCCAAGATGAGCCTTCATAAAATCATGGCGTAATTCTTTTTCTAGAAGAGCAAGTCTCTTAGTCCGTTGTTCCTTGATGGCTGGGTCAATTTGATTTGCCATGGTAGCAGCAGGTGTCCCTTCTCTTTGCGAATAAGGGAAAATATGAATTTGAGCTAATCTTACGTTTTTTACAAAAGCTAAAGTTTCCTCAAATTCTTCCTCCGTTTCTCCTGGAAAACCTACAATGATATCTGTTGTAATGGCTACATCTGGCCAAAGAGCTCTTAATTTTTTGACACTTTCTAAATATTGGGCTTTTGTATATTTACGACGCATACGCTCCAAAACCGTCTCACTTCCACTTTGTAAGGAAAGGTGGAAATGATGGCAAATCTTAGGAAGTTCTTGAAGGGCCTTTATAAAAGCCTCCGTTACAACTACAGGTTCGATAGAACTCATGCGAATACGCTCAATGCCTTCAATCTCATGGACCTTCTGGAGTAACTGAATAAGGTCAGTATCTCCTAAATCTTTTCCATAAGAAGCCACATGTATACCTGTTAAAACAATTTCTTTAAATCCTAGCGCAGCTAAACGACGGGTTTCAGCTAGGACACTTTCTACTTTACGACTTTTAATACGACCTCTTACATAAGGAATAATACAGAAAGTGCAATAGTTATTGCATCCTTCTTGAATCTTAATATAAACCCGTGTTCTTTCTCCCATATTGGAGATTTCCATTTCTTCAAATTCACGAACAGCCATAATATCGGATACCAGGTTAGTAGGTAGGTCTTGATTTTCTTCAAAGTCTTGGACTAAGTGAATAATCTCTTTCCGTCGATTGGTTCCCACTATAATATCAATCTCTTCCACTTGTTCCTTTATAGCCTCACCGGCTATCTGAGCATAACACCCCATGGCCACTAAAATACTTTGGGGATTAATACGTTTGGTCTTTCTAAGCATTTGGCGGCATTTACGATCACTTAAATGGGTTACCGTACAGGTATTTACCACATAGACGTCAGCATATTCCTCAAAAGGAACTACTTCATAGCCTCCATTTTTAAAATCTTCTAAGACGGCTTCTGTGTCATATTGATTGACTTTACAGCCTAATGTATAAAATGCTACTTTTCTCATATTTTCACCTCTTTTATATTGACATCCACCTTGTTAAACTATATGATACAATTAAATTCAAATAAGTATATACTTTTTAATAACATATAACGACTTAGTCATTTACAAGGAGGTGCTCTATGCAATCTATTTATATTTCACTTAACTCTATCGAAAAGGTAAAACAATTTGTTAATCTCATTAATCTTTATGACGGAGACTTTGATTTATCATCTGGTCGATATATTATTGATGCCAAATCCATTATGGGAATTTTTAGTCTTGACCTTAGTAAACCTCTTCGCCTAGATATTTACAATAACCCTCATGGCGATGAAATTATTAGTAAACTTCAAAGCTTTATAAGTGAATAAAATAAAAGTTATAAAAGTCCACTAGGTGGACTTTTATAATGTTTGTATAATTTCCATTTCTTCAATGGCACGTGCCATCATTTCTTCTATTACATCCTCTAATATTCTTTCAGAACGTTGGATACTCTCTAATTTAGGCTTTGTTTCAGGGTGCTTAGGTACAAAGATTGTACAACAGTCTTCATAAGGCAATATGGAAGTCTCAAAGGTATCAATCTTCTTAGAAATCTGAACAATTTCTTCCTTGTCAAATCCAATAAGTGGTCGAAACACAGGCATACCAACCACTTGATCCGTTACAACTAAGCTTTGAAGAGTTTGACTTGCCACCTGGCCAATGCTTTCTCCTGTAATAAGTGCCATATTTCCATTTTTAATAGCAATACGCTCTGCAATACGCATCATTATACGACGCATGATTAAGGTCAGCTGTTCATGTGGACACTTCTCATAAATGGCCATTTGAATTTCTGTAAAAGGTACCACGTGAACACGCATTCCTCCCGTGTAAACGGCTACTTTTTTGGCTAAATCAACGACTTTTTCTTTGGCTCTTTCACTGGTGTAAGGAGGGCTATGGAAATAAATAGCATCCACTTCTACCCCTCTCTTGGCAACCATCCAACCTGCAACAGGACTATCAATACCACCTGAAAGTAATAAGGAAGCTTTCCCATTGGTACCATAAGGCATTCCACCTGCTCCTTTATAGGTGGTTGAATAGACATAGGTATGGGTACGCAGTTCTACCATAAGTAAAACTTCTGGTTGGTGTACATCCACCTTAACTTGTCCTTCTAATTCTTCAAGAAGATATTCTCCAATTTGCGCATTCACCTCCATGGATTGAAGAGGAAAACGTTTATCTGAACGACGTGTCTCTACCTTAAAAGTTACAGGCCCTTCTGCACATCTTTCTTTCATATGGTGTAGAGCCAGACGCTTAATGGCTTCCAGGGAAACTTCTTCATCCTTAGTTCCGTAGGCCACACCAATGATTCCAAAAATCCGTGTTAGCTTATTAATAACTAATTCCTTATCTACTTCTTCTTCACCAATAGGTTCTACCATAATACGCCCTTGTTCCTTGCGTACAATAAAGTTCCCAAGTGCTTTCATATTTTTACGAATGGTATCTACTAATCGATTTTCAAAAATGTACCTATTTTTTCCCTTAATAGCAATCTCACCATATTTAATTAAAAAAACATTGTTCACTTTTTACTTCCTCCTAATGTATATCTTCTGAGTAAAGTCACCTGCTCAGTAAGTGCCTTAATAACTTCTTCCATTTCTTCTAGGGTATTCTCATATGAAAAAGAAAAACGCAGGGCATTATCTAGATGACTCCCTGTTTGTCCAATAGCTACTAAGGTGCCACTAGTGGTCTTTTTATGAGAAGAACAGGCTGAGCCTGAAGATACATAAATCCCCTTTTGCTCAAGAGCATGAAGAAGCACTTCTGCTCTCACATTTTCAAAACTCATATTTAAAATATGAGGAGCTCCTTCCTCAAGGGTTGGCCCATTAATAAAGGTATCTGGAATTTCTCTTAAAATCCCTTCTGCTAAATGAATCTTGCAGCACTTATAATTTTCTAAAATGGCTTCTTTATTTGCCTCCATATACTTTGTAGCTTCATAAAGGCCTACCACGCCTGGTACATTTTCCGTTCCTGAACGCCTATTCTTTTGCTGACCGCCACCATATAAGAGGGGTATAAGACGTGTTTCCTTATTTTTATATAGGAAGCCAATACCTCGTGGTCCATAAAATTTATGAGCACTTACGGAAAGTAAGTCAATTTTGGCACGCTTTACTTGAATAGGTATTTTCATAAAGGATTGTACTGCATCCACATGGAAAAGGATTTCTTTATTGTGTGCTTTTATAAGTTGCCCCAATTCCTCAAGTCTCTGCACTGTACCAATTTCATTATTCACATGCATAATACTTACTAAAAGGGTTTGATCATCTAAAAGGCTTCTAAGATGTTCTTGATCTACATAACCCTTGCCATCTACTTTTACAGTTTTAACATCAAACCCCCTTTGTTCTAAGAACTTAAAAACTTCTCCTACAGACGGATGCTCTAAAGGCGTTGTAATGAGTTTATGACCTCTTCTTTTATAAGCTTCACAAGCTCCCATTAAGGCCATATTATTACTTTCTGTGGCGCCTGAGGTATAAATAATTTCTTCTGGTAAACATCCCAACCTCTGAGCTAAAAAAGCACTGGCCTCTTTTATCTTATTCTCTGCCTCAAGCCCTTTTTTATGCAAAGAAGAAGGATTTCCATAAGTATGAAGCATGGTCTCATAGACGATTTCAGCCACACTCTGCAAAGGCTTTGTCGTAGCTGCATTATCTAAATAGATTTCTTTCATCATATACGCATCTCCAATCTAAAAATAACACAAAAAATGAGGGCTTTAGCCCCCTCATTTTTATCTATTCATAACATTATAAATAGCTTGTAATACACGGGTTTTTTCAAAGGGTTTAACGATAAAGTCTTTAGCCCCCCTTTTTATGGCTTCTACGACTTTTGTATGTTGTCCCATGGCTGAACACATGATTATTTTTGTATCTGGACTTACTTCTAATATTTTATCTATTGCTTGAATACCGTCCATTTCGGGCATAGTAATATCAAGTGTCACAATATTAGGCTGTAACATTTTTGCCATTTCAATCGCCTGTAATCCATTACCAGCCTCTCCTACCACAGTAAAACCAGCTTCTGTCAGCATTTTTTTAAGAACCGTTCGCATAAATATGGCATCATCTACTACTAAAAAATTAACACTATCCATCTAAACACCGCCTATCTCGTACATGATGTTAGCTAATACTACTAATCCCGCTGTTTCACTACGAAGAATACGTTTACCAAGAGTAACTGGTTTAATCCCTGAGTTTGTGGCAAAACGAACTTCTTCATCTGTAAAACCTCCTTCAGGCCCAATAAAGATTCCCAATGCATCAAAGGTTGTCGTTCTTAAAAAAGTCTTTAAGGAATACTTCTCCTCATTTTCAAAGGGAATGCAAGCACAGGTTAGCTTGTCATTTGCAAAAGCCACTGCCTCTTTAAAAGAAAGAGGATGCTTAACCTCTGGAACAATCCCTCGCTTACTTTGCTTTGCAGCACTTTCAGCTATTTTGTTCCATCGATCCCATTTTGTTTGAAGCTTTTTATCAGATTCTATTTTTACAACACATCGCTCTGTCATAATAGGGATAATCGTTGTAACACCTATTTCAATACTCTTCAGAATGACAAATTCCATCTTCTCTCCCTTTACTAAAGATTGGAATAAGACCGTTTCAACCAAAGGCTCAGTGGATGAACAATGCTGCTGCAGAATTTTAGTATAGATAACATGATCTTCTATCTTATTTATTATACACTTGTAGTCAATTCCTTGTCTATCATTAATTAAAATTTCTTTGCCTAGCTCTAAACGCAAAACATTTTTGATGTGGTTAACATCTGAACCCGTAATACAGATGGTATCGCCATTGATTTGCTGGCGCTCCACAAAAAATTTAGCCATAATTTCTCCTACCTTACTCTTCTTTTGAAATAGCTGCTAAGGCTATCCAATCATTTTTCTCCGTGATGGTATACACATGAAACCCTACTGATTCAAGGGCATCCTTAACCTCCTCTGCTCTTTCTCCAATGATACCTGAGGCCACAAGCGTCCCTCCTTTACGGACAAAGCCGGCTAAAAGGTCTTTCATTGCTATAATCACATCCGCTACAATATTGGCAAGAACTATGTCATAGCCTGTACCCAAAGTCTTTACAAAATCATCATCTACTAAAACATTACCACAATAGGTTTTAAAGTGATTTTCTGCGAGATGATTATGATAAAAGTTCTCTCTTGCAATTTCCACAGAATTTTGATCTATATCTACGGCTGTTACTTCTTGGGCACCTAATAAAAGGGCTGCTATGGATAAAATACCACTCCCACAACCCATATCAAGTACTTTTTGGCCTGTTACCTCTAGTTTTTCTAATTGTTCCAGACATAATTGGGTTGAATAATGTTGACCAGTCCCAAAGCTAGAATTGGGATCAATTTCTAAAATATGACGTTCTGTCACTTCATCATAAGTTTCCCAAGAAGGTTTTATAACAAAACGCTGTCCAACTTTGAAAGGCTTGAAATATTTTTTCCAATTATTTGCCCAGTCTTCTTCACTGACGTTACCTAATTCAACGTTTAACTCACCATAAAGACCTTGTTGATCATCGCTTTTTAAACGAGCTAATGTATTACGAATTTCTACAAGCATCTCATTGCCTTGCATATTATCTGCTAGATAGATTTTAATACTTGTAGGACAATCTTTCAGCTTTTCCATTTCTTCATCCATATAATCCCATGTCTTCCCTTGTAAGGTCAAAAATTCATCATAATCATCAGGATCTTGGATAACAAAACCAGTAACACCTAGCTGTAATAGAATCCCTGTTACGATTTCTAAACCTTGTTTTGAGGTATAAATCGTTGTTTCTAACCAATTCATCTTTTCATCTCCAAATTATAGTATAGTAATCATTATATTCTAATCCATTTTTTTATTCAAGTAGGCTACCCTATCGTCAAAAAATCCTTTTAAATAAAATTTTTTACATTTTTGATTTCAATTTTAGCCTATTTAGTGTATCATAGGTTGTGTTAAGCTTATTAGGATTCATAAGGAAGGAGGTGTAGCTATGGCTATGGGAGGTAGTAATGCTCTATATATTGTTCAACTGATATTATCTTATCTTAATATTATCGTAAGCATTGTTTTTCCTATTGTTGGGATTTATTTTCTTCTTGGTCCAGGTCGCCAATTGGCAAAGTCCTTAACTGCTTATTTCAATGCAAAAAGAAATATGGAGGTTTCTGTTTGTTCTGAAGAAACAGTTAAAGAATCAGCTCACGAAGAAGAGGTACCTAGCGAAGAATAATGGCTTTTATAAAAAGAGGCTGAGCACTAATTAGATAGGATCCCTCCAAAGTAGATGGGGTAATTTACCTTGTGTACTTTGGTGGGATCTTATGGCATTCTTAGTGCGTCAGCCCTTTTTATTCTTATTTCTTAAAGCGATCTTTCCATGACTTACGTGTACCATCTCCACCTTCGGAATCTTCGCCTCTATCTGCTTCAAATTCACGAAGTAACTGTTTTTGTTTCTCTGATAAATTTTTAGGAACCGTAATAAACACTTCCACATACTGATCCCCACGATACTTTTTGTTCCTAATATTAGGAATACCTTTGCCCTGTAACCTAAAGGTGCTACCCGTTGCTGTACCTGGTTGAATAGTAAATTTTGCATTACCATCTAGAGTAGGAATAGAGAGTTCATCGCCTAATGCTGCTTGAGCAAAGGAGATAGGCATTCTCATATACACATCATTTCCACGTCGTTCAAAGGTGGAATGAGCTTTAACAGAAACAGTAACTAATAAATCGCCTCTTTGAGCCCCAACATCTCCTACTTCCCCTTTACCTGATACTCTTAGAGTCTGGCCATGATCAATACCTGCTGGAATAGTAATCGTCACTTTTTTAGTTGTTCGAACCTTTCCTTGTCCATGACAGGTCTGACAAGGTTCTTTAATAATTTTTCCTTGTCCATGACAGGCATCGCAAGTTTGTACGCTCTGCATAGCGCCTAAGATAGTACGTTGTGTGACACGAATCTGACCTGAGCCACCACATTTACTACAGGTGGTTGTGCTTGTTCCTGGTTTAGCTTTTGAACCATTACATGTGTTACATGTCTCGGAAGTATTGATTGTAATTTCTTTCTCACATCCAAAGGCAGCTTCTTCAAAGGTAATTTGAATGGTTTGACGAATATCAGCCCCTGGCATAGGACCTCTTTGTCTTTGACGTCCTCCACCTCCAAAGATATCTCCAAAAACACTTCCAAAGATGTCGTTCATATCAAAATCTGCACTAAAGCCACCACCAAAACCACCTGCTCCGCCACCCATCTGGTCGAAGGCACTATGTCCGTAACGGTCATAAGCAGCTCGTTTATCTGCATCACTGAGTACTTCATAGGCTTCTGTCGCTTCTTTAAATTTAACTTCTGCTTCTTTATTATCTGGGTTAGCATCAGGATGGTATTTCTTTGCTAATTTTCGATAAGCTTTTTTTATGTCTGCATCGCTAGCGGATTTCTCAATCCCTAGGACTTGATAATAATCTCTTTTATCCACGCTTTTCACCACCATCATTCAATTTTTAAGCTTCATTTTTTATATTACACTATTTAAAAGAAGATTACAATTTTTTAACAGAGAAACAGTCAAAGAGAGTGTTCTCTTTGACTGTTTACCAAGGGCTATTTATTCTTCTTTGAAGTCGGCATCGATAACATCATCATTTTGAGCACTACTAGCTGCCCCAGCATTCATATCAGGCCCTTGATTAGGAGCTGCTTGACTATATAATTTCTCAGATACAGCATAGAATGCTTGTGTAAGTTCTTCTTTAGCTGCTTTGAGTTCTTCTACTTGTGCATCAGTCATAGCACCTATCACAGCTTTTTCATTAAGATCTTTTAATTTTGTTAAGCTGGCTTCAATCTTGGTTTTATCCTCTGGTTGAAGTTTATCTTCCATGTCTTTCATCATTTTTTCAGTTTGGAAAACCATGCTATCTGCTTCATTTTTAACATCGATGGCTTCTTTACGCTTCTTATCCGCTTCAGCAAATTGTTCAGCTTCTTTTACCGCTTTATCAATTTCAGCGTCACTTAAGTTAGTGCTTGCTGTAATGGTAATGTGTTGCTCTTTACCTGTACCTAAATCTTTAGCAGATACTTTAACAATACCATTGGCATCAATATCAAAGGTTACTTCGATTTGTGGTACACCACGAGGAGCTGGCATAATACCATCTAACTTAAAGTTACCTAATGTTTTATTGTCATTAGCCATTGGTCTTTCACCTTGAACAACATGAATATCAACAGCTGGTTGATTGTTTTCTGCAGTTGAGAAAACTTGTGACTTCTTCGTTGGGATGGTTGTATTTCTAGGAATAATAGTTGTTGCTACACCACCCATTGTCTCAATACCTAATGAAAGTGGTGTTACATCAAGAAGAAGGATATCTCCTGAACCAGCTTCACCAGAAAGCTTACCACCTTGAATAGCAGCACCTACAGCTACACATTCATCAGGGTTAATGCCTTTGAAAGGATCTTTTCCAGTTAGGCGTTTAACGGCATCTTGAACAGCTGGAATACGTGTAGAACCACCTACTAATAAAACCTTATCAAGTTCAGAAGCATTGATTCCTGCATCATTAAGAGCTGTACGAACAGGACCCATTGTGCGTTCTACAAGGTCAGCTGTGAGTTCATCAAATTTAGCACGTGTAATGGTTACATCTAAGCTTTGTCCACCTGCACAAATAAATGGAATCAATACGTTGGTACTTGTTTTTTGTGAAAGTTCTTTTTTAGCAGTTTCTGCTGCTTCTTTTAAACGTTGCATAGCTACTTTATCTTGAGAGAGGTCAATACCCTCTTGTTTATTAAATTCTGCTACTAAGTAGTTAATCACTTTTTGGTCAAAGTCATCACCACCTAAGTGATTATCACCACTTGTTGCTAATACTTCGATAACGCCATCTCCAATATCAATAACAGATACGTCAAATGTACCACCACCAAGGTCATAAACCATGATTTTTTGTTCATGTTCATTATCTAGACCATAAGCAAGAGCTGCAGCAGTTGGCTCGTTAATAATACGTTTAACATCTAAACCTGCAATTTTACCCGCATCTTTTGTTGCTTGACGTTGGCTATCTGTAAAGTAAGCAGGTACTGTAATAACAGCTTCTGTTACACTTTCACCTAAGTGGGCTTCTGCATCTGCCTTTAATTTTTGAAGGATAATTGCTGAAATTTCTTGTGGTGAGAAAGATTTATCATCAATTTTCACACGGTAATCTGTACCCATATGTCTCTTAATAGAGCTTATTGTTCTTTCATGGTTGGTAACTGCTTGACGTTTTGCTACATCTCCTACAAGTCTTTCACCTGTTTTGCTAAAACCTACAACAGAAGGTGTTGTACGATTACCATCTGCATTTACAATAACAACAGGTTTTCCACCTTCCATAACGGATACACATGAATTCGTTGTTCCTAAGTCAATACCTATAATTTTTCCCATAATTTTTTCCTCCTATTATTAATTAGCTACTTTTACCATACTATGTCTAATCACTTTTTCCTTGTAGAAATACCCTTTTTGCAATTCTTCAACGATGATATTTTCTCCATAGTTGTCATCTTCTATGTGGAAAATAGCATTGTGAAGATTTGGATTGAATGCTTCATCTACTGCTGGAATAACAGTAACATTTATATTTTCAAGATAACTTAACATTTGCTTATAGATCATTGAAACGCCTTCATAAAACTTCTTATCAGCACTTTCTACCTTAAGGGCTCTTTCAAAATTATCTATAATTGGAAGTAATTCTTGAACCGTATTACTTACAGCAAAATCATAAGCCTCTTTCTTTTCTTTTTCGCTTCGTTTTCTATAGTTGTCAAACTCTGCCATTAAGCGCTGTAAGCGTTCAAGATACTCGGCTTCTTTTGAAGGAACTTGAGGTCCTATTTCCTCTTCTTGCTCGCATACCTCTATTGGCGCTTCTTGTTCTTCTAATGTTTCTTGTCCTGCTTGTTCTGGTGTTTCTACTGTTATTGCTTCTGCTGTTTCCTCAACAGGACTTGTTTCTTCCACTTCTACTTGTTCTACCACTTTACTTTCTTCCATTATGCCACCCTTTCTATGAATCATTTAGTGAACTTAACATACTAGTAATATATTTTGAAACATATTCAAGTACTGAAACAACTTGCCCATAATCCATTCGTGTAGGACCAATAATACCAATATTTCCTAGTGTATAAGGACCAACGGTATAGCTGGTTGTTACAACACTACAATCTTTCATAGGGGTAAAAATATTTTCTTCCCCAATGCGAATAGCTATTGCATTACTTGGGCTGTTATCTAAAAGTTCTATTAAATAAGGTTTTTCTTCTAAGAGTTTTAAAATTTCTCGCGTTTTATCCTTATCGTTAAAATCTTGAAAATCTAAAATATTCGTTGCACCACGGATAAAAATATCCGGTACGGCGTCTTCTTCTAACGTATCATGAATAGCTTGTAAAACATCTTCTGCTATATCACTATATTCATTAAGTTTTTTCTCAATAGAAAGCTTAATTTTATCTAAGCTGATATCTTTTAAGGTAACACCTTTTAAACCTTCATTTAAGATATTTGAAAGTACTGTACATAACTGATTATCTAAAGCTTTAGGTGTGCGAATGATATGATTCTTCACACTATTTGTATCTGTTACAATCACACAAGCTACATTGCGTTCATCCACTGGTACGAGCTGCAAATGCTTAATCCTTGCTTGAGAAATAGTAGGTGTGGAGGCAATGGTTGCATAGTTCGTCAGCATAGAAATTAACTTAGCAGTCTCTTCAATGAGGGTATCTATACGATTAACCTTTTCCTGAATCATCTCTACTATAATCCTCTCCATCTCAGGATGAAGGTGGGTTTTTTGCATAAGATTATCGACATAGAGACGATAACCTTTATCAGAAGGGATTCTTCCAGCGGAAGTGTGAGGTTGTAGAATTAATCCAAGTTCTTCTAGATCTGCCATTTCATTGCGAATCGTTGCAGAACTAACACCTAAATCATACTTCTTCGAAAGGGTTCGCGAGCCTACTGGATCACCTGTTTGTATATAATCACGAATGATTGCTTCCAGTATTTTCACTTTTCTTTCATTCATGTCCATAGCATCACTTCCTTCTGTTTTGTTAGCACTCACTACTAACGAGTGCTAACTATAAGTTAAAGATAGCACTATTCCTATCATCTGTCAATATTTTCTTTTATAATTTTTTTGATTATAAAAAAGAAGTAAAAACTTCATTGCAAATGTCCATCCCATAGTCTGATAAGAAAAGACTATCCTTATTTTGAACCAAGACTTTATAATCTATCCATTTTTTTAACTGATTGGGATAAACTGTCCAAAGAGACTTTCCAAAAAGCGCCTCAAACTTTGATAAAGAAATACCCTTTGTCATCCGCAAGCCTAAAAACATAAATTCTTCCATTGCCATTTGAGAAGTAATGGGTTCTACTTCTTCTCTTAATGCATTCAGGTTTCCTTTTTGCTCTAAATAACGCTTCATATCCGTCACATTATGGTACCTTATTTCTTCAAAGAAGGAATGGGCACCTAGTCCAACCCCAAGATAAGGGACACGCTCCCAGTAAAGGCTATTATGGCGACTCTCTTTTCCCTTCTTTGCCCAGTTTGAAATTTCATATTGATGATAACCTTTTGATTTCAAGTATGCCCGTGCCCAATGATACATTTGACGGTCTTCTTCTTCACTGGCACGTTGCAACACGCCTTTGGCCTCCCAAATACTAAAAGGAGTCCCTTCCTCTATTATAAGAGCATATAATGAGAGATGTCCGAGACCATACTGACTTACTAGTTCGACGCTCTTTTGAAAGTCTTCTAAGGTTTGACCAGGTAAGGCAAACATCATATCGGTACTGATCTCGCAGCTCGTCCCTGTTTGTAGCATAGTAACGCTTTCTTCCCATTGCTCAAAGGTGTGAATACGTCCTAATTTCTTAAGCAGCGCATTATCTGTGGTCTGCAGTCCCATACTTATACGGTTAATGGGGTGGTTATTAAAAACATGAAGCATTTCTTTTGTCAATGTGCCTGGATTGGCTTCAATGGTCCACTCTGCCCCCTCTTCTACTTGAAAATAGTCTGTCACGGCCTCACAAATTTTGTCCAATAAAAGGGGTGGAAGAACCGTAGGGGTCCCTCCACCAATAAAAATGGACTGCACTGTATAGGCTTTACCAAGCTTATTTCCTGTAGCTTTTAATTCTGCAATTAAGGCTTCTACATAAGGAACCTGTGCTACTTGATTGGGAAAAGATAAAAAATCACAGTAGTTACACTTCGAATGACAAAATGGTATATGAATATACAGTCCTATTCTCATATCATCCCTCTATTCATCTAATTTAAGTACGCTCATAAAGGCTTCTTGTGGTACTTCCACATTACCTACTTGACGCATACGTTTTTTACCTTCTTTTTGTTTTTCCAATAATTTACGTTTACGAGAAATATCCCCGCCATAACATTTTGCCAAGACATCTTTACGCATGGCGCTAATGGTCTCACGAGCAATAATCTTGTTTCCAATAGCTGCTTGAATTGGGATTTCAAAGAGATGTTTAGGTATTTCTTTTTTAAGCTTTTCTACGATTTTACGTCCCTTTTCTACTGAGTTAGATTCATGAACAATAAGGGAAAGCGCATCCACTACTTCTTTATTCACGAGGATATCTAATTTAACAAGCTTTGATTCTTGATAGCCTGTTAGCTCATAATCAAAGGAAGCATAACCACGGGTCCTTGACTTTAAGGCATCAAAGAAATCGTAGATAATTTCATTAAGGGGTAAATCATAGGTTAAAACAGCACGTGTAGCTTCTAAATATTCCATACCATGATAAATGCCTCGCCTTTCTTGGCATAAATCCATTACAGCCCCTACATATTCAGAAGGCACAATGATTTTAGCGCTTACCATAGGCTCTTCCATATACGAGACACTAGAAGGGTCTGGCAAGTTGGAAGGATTAGAAAGCTCTAGCATCACACCATTGGTTTGATGCACTCTATAAATAACATTAGGCGCTGTGGTTACTAAGTCCAGGTTGTACTCTCTCTCTAATCTTTCTTGGATAATCTCCATGTGTAATAGACCTAAGAACCCACATCGGAACCCAAAACCTAGAGCGATAGAGGTTTCTGGTTCAAATACAAGGGCTGCATCGTTAAGCTGTAATTTCTCAAGACTATCTCGTAAGTCACCATACTTAGCCCCATCCGCAGGATAAAGACCACAGTAAACCATGGGATTTGCTTTTTTATAACCAAGAAGGGGTTCACTTGCTGGGTTATTGGCATCTGTTACTGTATCCCCTACATTGGTTTCTTTTAAACTTTTAATACTTGCAGTAATATAACCTACTTCTCCTGCTGAAAGAACATCACAGGGTCTAAACTGACCGGCTCCAAAGGTACCTGTTTCTACCACTTCAAACTCTGCCTTTGTAGCCATCATACGTATTTTCATACCTTTTTTAACTTGGCCTTCTTTGACACGACAAAAGATAATAACGCCTTTATAAGGATCATACAAAGAGTCAAAAATAAGGGCTTTAAGAGGTTTATCCACCTCACCTTGTGGCGCAGGAATGGTTTTTACCACTTGTTCCAAAACAGCTTCAATATTAATCCCCGTTTTAGCTGAAATAAGGGGTGCTTCGCTGGCATCTAAACCAATAATATCTTCAATTTCATGCTTTACCCTTTCTGGGTCCGCACTTGGTAAATCAATTTTATTAATAACAGGTAAAATTTCTAGGTCATGTTCAAGGGCTAAATACACATTGGCTAAAGTCTGAGCTTCGATTCCTTGAGCAGCATCTACTACTAAGATAGCGCCTTCGCAAGCGGCTAAGCTTCTTGAAACTTCATAGTTAAAGTCCACATGTCCAGGTGTATCAATTAAATTAAAAATATATTCTTCGCCATCTTCAGCATGGTAGACAAGACGAACCGCTTGAGACTTAATGGTAATCCCACGTTCTCGTTCTAAATCCATGTTATCCAGTACTTGTGCTTGCATCTCACGAGCTGTTAAAGTACCCGTCATTTGAATGATGCGATCAGCTAATGTACTTTTACCATGGTCAATATGAGCAATGATGCAAAAATTCCTAATTTTATGTTGCATTGAAAGAGACATTGTGCCCCTCCTTATATCTTTTGTTTAGTTTTCGTTCTATTATAGCATAGCCTTTCTTTGAGGTTCAATCTTTTTGAAGCACTTTTGCAATAATATTAGCCATGGGCTCCACTGCATTTAAAGCTTCTTCTCCTGTATTATTTTGATTTCCTAACTCTATTAAAGTGGAAAGAGGCTTCATATGTAGACTATAACGATAGGGTTTAAAATAAATTTTTCGTGTTAGTCCAGGATAATATTCATAAGCCTTAGCTTGCATTTGAAAAGAAAGGGCTAGATTTTCGGCAAGATAAGGATTTTGTAAATCCATCATAGGAACAAGTTTTCCTTCCATGTTACGATTCATACATACCCCATTAAAGTACATCCACTGAGCAGTGGGCTTTCCATTATAATCCTTTACAAATTTATAGTCACCTGCTACGCCATCTCGATGAATATCGATACACATTTGAATAGAAGGATTGTTTTTTAAAACTTCTTGAATAAAAGGCTCCATTATTTCATAGCAGCCTGTCACATTTTCTGTTTCGTCTTTGTAGAAAGAGTCTTTAATATGGAGGGTTTCTAAACCATACTTTTCTTCTAATTCTTGAGCAAGTACTTCGCCCACATCGACCACCGTTGTCCCCCCTACAAACTTTTCTCGTGCGTGGGTATGAAAAATGAGAATCTTAGGACCTGATAGACTCTCGTCCAACCTCAAATCACGTGTCATTAAGTCATAAAAATCCCATTGTCTTAAAAAATTCGCATCTACCTCTAAGACAGCCTCTCCTGTCACAAAATTTTTAAGTAAATAATAAGGATCCTTATAATTTTCTTTCTTTAAGTCTTGCTGACGTACATTAGGTAAAAGAGGCATATAGTCTCTTTCTCCTCTTTGTAAATAAGGGATGTCCTTTGTTTCTTCAAAGTACCCCCTAAGTTCTTGAGGTTCTTCACCTAATGCATCATTAGAAGTAAGCTGTAAAGCTGGCATGACATTTTTTATAAAAGTAATAGGTTCCTCTATTAAGCAATGGGTGGTTTCATAAAGCAATTTCTTAAAAGTTCCTCTTTGGTTATCTTGAAAGCTTGTAGGCATTGTTCTCACCAAATACTCCCATGTCAGCGTTTCTTTTTGAAAGCCTTTTTCTCCTATGAAGCTTTTTATAAAAAGAAGGGCAAGTGCACTATAAAAAATAAGGTATTTCAAGCTGTCTCCAACTTGCTGTCTTTGAAAAAAATCCTCTATTACTCCCTTTATTCTCATGGCCTCCCCCTTTCACTCCTTACTAGTGTATAAACTTGTCTTTCCTTTTATGACTAATAGGTGTATTTATTTATGTCCTTCATAGTAATCCCAGGATGGACAGCTATATTAATGGCATTGGCAATAATATTGGTTAAATACTCCATCACTTCATCGATATCTTTAGGTGTGACAAATAAATTAGCCATTTCAGGAAAGATATTTTCACGAATCAATTGATGCTTTTCTTGTTCTGTTAATTCCTTTAACATATCATAAAAAGGGGAATGCTCTGCTTCCTTTAACATACTCTGAAGGAGGGTGTCAAAAGTATCTGCTACCAGAGTGGTGGTATCTACTACTGTTGGCACCCCAATGGCAATAACTGTACATCCCATAGACTCTTTATTTAGCTCCTTTCGGCAGTTACCTACCCCTGCTCCTGGTGAAATGCCTGTATCCGCAATTTGAATGGTGGAATTGATACGAGAAGCACTTCTGGCTGCTAATGCATCAATGGCAATAATACAGTCTGGTTTGACATGCTCTGCCACACCACTAATAATTTCAGCTGTTTCAATACCTGTTAATCCCATTACCCCAGGTGCCAAACTACTTAACTTGCAAACAGATTCATCAATAGCCTCTGGTGTTTTGACACTTAAATGACGGGTTACAAGTACTTTATTGGCCACCTTAGGCCCCAATGTATCAGGTGTTGCAAAGCG
>JAEYNQ010000153.1 GCA_023412455.1 Bacillota bacterium | reverse complement strand
AAAAGAGCAACAATAAACTGACAACTTCCGATAAAATAGATAGAATCGTCACTAATAGATGGTTAGCACTGCCTCTATTTGCAGCGGTGATGTTCCTGGTTTACTACGTTTCTGTCACAACAGTAGGCACATGGGCAACAGACTGGGCCAATGATGGTGTATTTGGTGAGGGCTGGAGCTTATTTGGATTAGAAATTCCAGGTGTACCTGTAGTAGTAGAAGCAGGTCTAAATGCTATTGGCTGTGCAGATTGGTTGCAAGGCTTAATATTAGATGGGATTGTAGCCGGTGTTGGTGCAGTACTTGGTTTCGTACCACAAATGCTTATTTTATTTATTTTCTTAGCCTTTTTAGAAGCATGTGGTTATATGGCGCGAGTTGCTTTTATTATGGATAGGATTTTCCGTAAGTTTGGTCTTTCTGGTAAATCTTTTATTCCTATGCTTATTGGTAGTGGTTGTGGTGTGCCAGGTATTATGGCCTCTCGAACCATTGAAAATGATAGAGATAGAAAAATGACCATTATGACAACTACTTTTGTGCCATGTGGTGCAAAGCTTCCTATTATTGCTCTTGTTGCAGGGGCATTATTTGATGGCGCCTGGTGGGTAGCACCCAGTGCTTATTTTGTAGGAATTGGAGCCATTATTTTATCGGGTATTCTGCTAAAGAAAACAAAAATGTTTGCAGGGGATCCAGCACCTTTTGTTATGGAGCTTCCAGCCTATCACATGCCAACAGTAGGGAATATCCTTAGAAGTATGTGGGAAAGAGGCTGGTCCTTTATTAAAAAAGCAGCCACCATTATTCTTTTATCCACCATTGTGTTATGGTTTATGATGCGCTTTGGATGGGTTGATGGTGCATTAAGTATGTTAGAAGCAGAACAGCTGGATCAAAGTATCCTTGCAGCTATTGGCAGTGTATTGGCTCCTTTATTTAGCCCACTTGGATGGGGAGATTGGAAATCAGCAGTAGCAGCAGTAACAGGGCTTATTGCTAAAGAAAATGTAGTAGGTACTTTTGGTATTCTCTATGGCTTTGCAGAAGTGGCAGAGGATGGTGCAGAGATTTGGGGAACGCTTGCAACAAGCATGACTGCCTTAGGGGCCTATTCTTTCTTAGTCTTTAATTTATTGTGTGCTCCTTGTTTTGCAGCTATGGGAGCGATTAAAAGAGAAATGAATCATGCCAAATGGTTTTGGTTTGCTATTGGTTATCAGACAGGACTAGCATATGTTGTATCCCTTTGCATTTATCAAATAGGAACACTTATGCTAACAGGCACCTTTGGTATAGGTACAGCTGTTGCTATTGTATTAATAATAGGCTTTATTTATTGGCTTGTAAGACCTTATCAAACCAATAAAGGGCTAAAGGCCAAGAGGGTTATAGCTGAATAAGCAAAGGAGGATAAAAAAATGGGAACAGTTAGCGTAGGAGCAGCTTTAGTATTAATAGTTGGAATGATTATTCGAAAGATGATCAAGGACAAAAAACAAGGGAAGTCTATTCAGTGTGGTGGGGAATGCAAACACTGTGGAGGACATTGCACCCATTAATAGTACCAGCAAGCTAGGGCTAGTATAAGGAAACGGAAAGAAAGTGTGAGAAGGATAGTCTTTGTTCTATAGGTAGCTTATAATCAGTAGATATACAAATAAATATAGAAATAAATATAGAAATAAATAGAAGAGCATAATCTGAGAGGATTCATGCTCTTCTGTTTGTTAGATTCATAACTTTGGAGATTTTGTATTTCAAAAATGCGATTGAGTTGAGACACATCATAATAGCTCTAGTTGTTTTCAGATCCAATATCTGGGGGAGTAATAAGGCCTAAAGCATCATAATGTCTTAGCATCTTGGAAGAAATAGGTGCAATTCAAGAGAGTTTAAATAAAGAGAATTGACAATATAAAAATAAGTATACTATAGTATAATTAATATATTAGTTGACACTAACGAAAATACTTTACATGAGGAGGCCAAAGATGAACAATGCTATATTATGGGCAAGCTTAGGTACAGGATTTACTTTTTTGATGACGACTCTAGGAGCAGCTGTTGTTTTTGTTTTTAAAGGGGAAATTAAAGAAGATATTCAAAGGGTTTTTCTTGGGTTTGCAGCAGGAGTCATGATTGCAGCTTCTGTTTGGTCCCTTATAATACCGGCTATTGAACAAACAGAAAAGAATGGACAGATTGGATGGATTCCAGCAGCAGGAGGCTTTTTAATCGGCGTTTTATTATTACTAGCATTAGATAGTATTTTGCCCCATCTCCATATTCAAAATCAACAAGTAGAAGGAATGAGTGCTTCTTGGAAAAGAACCACTTTATTAGTTCTGGCAGTGACTTTGCATAATATTCCAGAGGGGATGGCTACAGGGTTAACTTTTGCCTTAGCGGCACAGAACCAGAATGACCCTGGTCTTTATGCAGCTGCCTTTGCTTTGGCCATAGGAATAGGTATTCAGAATTTCCCTGAGGGGGCTGCGATTTCTCTTCCCCTTCGAAAAGAAGGTTTATCAAAGGGAAAGGCCTTTATGTATGGCAGCTTATCCAGCATAGTAGAACCTATTTTTGGAATACTGGTTACACTTGTGGCTACACAAATCACACCTTATATGCCATGGCTCCTTTCAATAGCAGCTGGAGCTATGATGTATGTAGTGGTAGAAGAATTAATACCAGAAGCCCATTTAGGAGATCATTCGAATAAGGGAACTTTGGGCGTAATGGGTGGTTTTTTAGTAATGATGATATTAGATGTGGCATTAGGCTAAGTTAAAAAAGGAGGCTACTTCTCACCGAGCAAGAGGTGAGAAGTAGCCTCCTTTTGTATTCCAAAGGTATATTTTCAGAGAGAGGAGAATATGTTTTAAAGAGACAAGCAGTCTTTTAACCTGCTAAAAGTAGAGAGATGAGCTTAGGAAAAGTGAGGACGGAATAAGGAGAGGGTGGAAGGAAGGTATGACACGGCTATATATTATTTCAGGCTTTTTAGGAGCAGGGAAAACCACATTTATTCAGAAGTTACTAAGAGAAAAAGTATTGGGTGAGCGAGTAGCCATTATAGAAAATGAGTTTGGAGAAGTAGGGATTGATGGAGGACTTCTTAAACAAGAAGGTTTAGAAATTAAGGAAATAAGCTCAGGCTGTATTTGTTGCAGTCTTGTAGGGGATTTTACCGCAGCCCTTAAAGACATTCTAAAAGTTTACAAGCCAGAGAAGGTCCTTATTGAACCTTCAGGAGTGGGAAAGCTATCCGATGTTTTAAAGGCTTGTCACAAAGTCGTTAAGCTTCAGGAGGTAGAGCTAGGCCAAAGCATTGTCATAGTAGATGGGTTAAAATATAAATTACATTCTCGGAATTTTTCAGCTTTTTTTAATGACCAAATTGGAGCAGCGGATCATATTATTGTGAGTCGGAGTCAGTATATGAAGCCAGAAGCTTTAAATGAGCTTTTAAAGGACTTAAAAAAAATAAATGAGAGAGCCACCTTTATTACAACACCTTGGGAACAACTGACAGGGAAGGCTATGTTGGCCATTTTAGACGAGAAGCCTATAAGCTTAGAACAAGAGCTTCTACATTATTTTAAAGAAACTTCTCGAGTAGAAGCAGCAGCTTCTCCCAACAGCCATAAAATTCCCTTTTCCTTAGGTAAAAAATATGGATTTTATAAAGAAGATATAGCACATAAGGAAAAGCAACATAAAAGCTTTGAAGCCTGGAGTCTAGAGACTTCTCAGATTTATACCAAAGAAGGACTTTATGAAAAGCTAGGGCAGTTAGGGGACAAAAGATATGGAGAGGTGCTACGCGCTAAAGGAATTGTAGAGGGCCCAAAAGGCCAGTGGCTACAATTTGACTTTATACCTGAAGAAGCCACAGTACAACCTATTGCTAACCAAGATAGTGGTAAGCTTTGTGTGATTGGTAAGGGGTTACAAAGGAAAGCTTTAGAAGCTTTGTTCCGTTAGGGGGAAGAAAAATGGGTGTACCTATAGATGTGATAACGGGTTTTTTAGAGGCTGGAAAGACTACTTTTATTCAAAATTATCTTCAACAAGGGCTTCATAAAGGGGAGCGACTCCTAATCATACTATGTGAGGATGGAGTCTGCCAATTAGAGAAAACAGGACCTAGGAGTAAAGGTGAGGGAGCTTATAGAGTAGAGAGGGTGCTAGATGAGAAGGATCTAAGTGAGGCTCTTTTTGAACGGTTAGAAAGGCTATATGCTCCAGACCATATCTTAGTAGAATACAATGGGACATGGCCTCTTAGCCAGCTTTTAAAGCTTAAATTGCCTCAAGATTATTTTATAGGCTCCGTGCTTCATGTAGTAGATGCTTCTAGCTTTGCCCTTTATATGACGAATATGAGTCTTCTTATGAGTAGACAACTTATAGAAGGAGAAGCCATTCTGCTTAACCGTTATAAGGGGCTAAGTCAAGAAGCGTGTGGGCAAGTAGAAGAAACCATTCAAGGACTCGCTAAGGGTTGTCCGATTCTTTATGAGGGGGAGGCTTTTTTTTGGAAGAAGGTAACTGCTTTTTTGGGAAATGGCTATAAGGTTAAAAAGGCAAGAGAGTTGAAACTGGCTGTAGTCAGTATGGGGATAGTACTAGCCGTTCTCTGTGGGCAGCTCTTAGGAAAGGGAAATCTCCCACCTTTTTATAATCAATGGGAAAAGCTTTTAAACCTAGTAATCAGTACACTTCTAGAGGCGACGCCTTTTATTCTCATTGGGGTCGTTCTAGCTTCTATTTTACAGTTTTGCTTGTCTGAGCGATTCCTCATTAAGCTTTTTACAACACCTCTAGGGATAGGGTATATAGTGGCTTTAGGTTTAGGAGCCGTTATTCCTGTTTGTGACTGTGCCATGGTGCCTATTACTGCAAGTCTTTTTAAAAAAGGTGTTCCCCTTTCAAAAGCCATGACCTTTTTATTGGCAGCTCCAGTGATGAACCCTATTGTATGGCTTTCCACCTATTATGCCTTTCCTAGTCAACCTGAGTTAGTAGGCTATCGTATCCTAGTAGGTTTAGGGATTGCTTTAGTAAGTGGACTTATTTTAGAAGGCCTAATGGGAAGAGGCACCCAAGTTATAAAGTTTAAAAGCTTAGGAGCCACTTGCCAAGGCGGTTATTTAGGAGAACTTCTCTTTGAGGACAACTTAGGAAGGATAGAGGCTATTTTGAAGCATAGTGCTTTGGAATTTCTGCGTATGATGGGATATGTCCTTATAGGCACTATTCTTTCGGCTTTGGTACAGCTTTATGGAGTAGAAAAGCTCTTTATAGGAGGGACAAGCTTTACCTTATCCTTTGGGTTTATGCTTCTAGCTGCTTTTCTAGTATCTGTTTGTGCCAGCTCCAATGCCTTTATTGGGAGAGGGTTTATAAAAATAGTACCTCTGGGAAGTCTTTTAGGATACCTCATAATGGGGCCTATGTTAGATATTAAGAATTTACTTTTAATGGGAAGTTATTTCTCTAAAAAATTCGTAGGGCTTTATATCGCCGTGGTGATAAGTGTTTCCTTTATTGTCTTTTCTGTACTCAACCAATGGTTATAGGAGGAGAAAATGAGACGATTTATAAATGGTGAAGCACTCCTGCAATGCCTTGTCTTAGGAGAAGTAGCAGGGGCGTTTTTACATATTCTTTTAACAGGTCAGATAACCCACTATGTACATCCACGTATGGTGCCTTATATCATAGTGGCACTTATTTTATTAGGTGGCATGCTGGTATTTGGGTTACCGGATGTTTTTAAACCAAGGCATCAATTTCGTATCACACCTAGTCTATTTTTGCTGATGGCCTTAACCCTACTCTTTACAAGTCAAAAAGCAATAGGGCAACAAAAAGAGAAGGTGGACAGGCTAGGAGAACACACAAGCTATAAGAAGGAGCAGACATTAGAGCAAGCGAAGGTAAAAGAAACCAAGTTAAAAGAAACCAAGTTAAAAGAAGCCAAGTTAAAAGAAAGCAAGGTAAAAGAAGCTAAGGGAGAAGAGGGGGAAATCTTAGTTATTAGGGATGAGGATTTTGGGAGATGGTATAAAAAGATTTATAGTGAAGGAAGTGCCTATGAAGGTAAAAAGATACGCCTAAAGGGACAAGTTCTTCGGGTTCCTGAATTAGGAACCGATGAATTTATTCCTTCACGGCGTATTATGATTTGTTGTGCGGCAGATGCCGCAGCCTATGGTTTTGTATGCAGGAGTCCATTAGCTTCTCAACTCGTAGAGGAAGAGTGGGTAATGGTAACAGGCATCCTTCATTGGGAGGAGTATTTAGGAGAAGAAATGCCTGTTTTAGAGGCTCTAGAAATAGACAGGGTAGAGCCTCCTATAGAGGAGTATGTTACCTTTTATTAAAGCACAAAGGCTTTTTGTAAAAGGTAAAGAGAATTAATGAGACTCAGCTAGTTTTTTATAAGTGTCATAACGTTCTTTAGCATCCTTTTCAGCTTGTGTGAAGAGGATTTCACTTTGCTCAGGATATTGTTTAGCAAGAGCGGCATAGCGTACTTGTCCCATAATGAAGTCTCTAAAGCTTCCGGTTGGTTCTTTAGAATCTAAGATAAATGGATTTTTGCCTTCTTCTTTAAGGGCAGGATTATAGCGGTAGAGATGCCAGTAACCTGATTTAACGGCATCCCCCATGGAGCTAATGGATTTATCCATACCACATTTGAGGCCATGGCTGATGCAGGTTGCATAAGCAATAATAATAGATGGACCATCATAAGCTTCTGCTTCTATCATTGCCTTAATTAATTGGTTTTTATCAGCACCCATAGCGACTTGAGCCACATACACATTGCCATAAGACATCATCATGTGACCTAAATCTTTTTTCTTAGAACGTTTACCTGAAGCAGCAAACTTAGCAATAGCAGCTACAGGTGTAGATTTAGATGATTGTCCACCTGTATTGGAATAAATCTCTGTATCAAAGACAAGGACATTGACATTTTGGCCAGAAGCGAGTACATGGTCGAGGCCACCGTAGCCGATATCATAAGCCCAGCCATCGCCACCAATAATCCATTGAGAACGTTTTACGAGGTAATCTCTCTTCGCTTTAATTTGAGCCAGGTAAGGAAGAGCTTCAGGAAGAGTTATAGCCTCACTATCTAGAAGCTTTTCGACTTCTTGGCTAGCTACTTTAGAAAGTTCACCATTGGTTTGGCTTTCTAACCAGTTAGTAAACACTGCTTGGTGAGCTTCTTCAAGAGGTAAAGCAGTAAGAGCTTCCATAGCACTTTGAAGGCCTTCACGCATTTGCTCAGTAGCTAAGAACATGCCTAAACCATATTCGGCATTGTCCTCAAAGAGAGAGTTCGCCCAAGCAGGCCCTTTACCAAGGTGGTTAGTAGTATAAGGTGTAGAAGGTGCAGAACCACCCCAAATAGAAGAACAACCTGTTGCATTGGCAATAAGCATACGATCACCAAATAATTGTGTCAGAAGCTTCATATAAGGTGTTTCACCACAACCCGCACAAGCACCTGAGAACTCCATAAGTGGTGTCTTGAATTGACTGTCTTTTACTGTTGTTCCTTTAACTAAGTCACCTTTGTAAGCTACTTTTTCAGATACAGCATAAGTCCAGTTTTCACTTTCAGTGATAGCTTGACTGGCAAGAGGTTTCATTTCAAGAGATTTAGTCTTAGTAGGACAAACATCCACGCAGTTACCACAGCCTGTACAATCCATTGGACTAACCTGTATTCTAAATTGAAGACCTTCTAAACCTTTGCCAACGGCTTTTTTAGTTTCAAAGCCAGTAGGAGCAAGGGCTTTTTCTTCTTCTGTCACAAGGACAGGACGGATACAAGCATGAGGACAAACAAAGCTACATTGATTACATTGGATACAGGTATCTACTTTCCACTCTGGAACAAAGATTCCAACCCCACGTTTTTCGTAAGCAGCTGTCCCTTGAGGGAAGGTACCATCTTCCATGCCATTAAAGGCACTTACAGGAAGTTTATCACCCTCTAAGCGATTCATAGGTTCTACAATGCGTTTAATAAAATCAGGTTTTGCTTCACCTTCTGGAGCTACTTCATCTTGTAGGTTAGCCCATTCCCTAGGAATAGGAACAGCTACTAAAGATTTTTGCCCTGCTTCCACAGCTAGGCAGTTCATATCTACAATGTTTTGTCCTTTTTTACCATAAGCTTTTTCAATAGAAGCTTTGAGGTGCTTTGTAGCATCTGCTTCAGAAATAATAGTTGTCAATTTAAAGAAAGCAGATTGCATAATCATATTAATGCGTTTACCAAGGCCAATTTCACCAGCGATTTGGAAGGCATTAATGATATAGAACTGAATATCATTTTGAGCTAAATAACGTTTGATGGAAACAGGAAGTTCTTTTTCAAGCTCTTCTGGTGTCCAAAGGGTATTCAGAACAAAGGTTCCACCTTTTTTTAGACCCTTGAGAATATCATATTCTCGTACATAGCTTTGTTGATGACATGCAATATAATCCGCTTCGTCAATAAGATAAGTAGAACGAATAGGTTGGTCACCAAAACGAAGGTGAGACATGGTGATTCCGCCTGATTTCTTTGAGTCATAAGCAAAATAAGCTTGGACATACTTATCGGTATGTTCACCAATGATTTTAATAGCTTGCTTATTGGCACCTACTGTACCATCTGAACCTAAGCCCCAGAATTTGCAGCGAACTGTTCCAGGTGTAGAGATTTTTAGTTCTTCTTGAACGGGAAGAGAAGTAAAGGTTACATCATCTTCAATACCTACAGTAAATTGATCATGAGGCTCTTGGGCTTTTAAGTTATCAAAAATAGCTTGAATGTCACTTGGTGTTACATCCTTTGAACCAAGACCATAGCGTCCACCAATAATAAGAGGTGCTTTTTCTTGACCATAGAAAGCAGCACGCACATCCAGGTAAAGAGGCTCACCTGGGGCACCTGGTTCTTTTGTACGATCTAAAGTACAAATCCTTTGGGCAGTAGCTGGAATAGCTGCTAAAAGGTGTTTGCTTGAGAATGGACGATAGAGATGAACTTTTACAAGCCCATATTTTTCGCCTTTGTTATTGAGATAGTCAATGGTTTCTTCAATGGTTTGTGTCACAGAACCCATAGCAATAAGGACATGGGTTGCATCTGGTGCACCATAGTAGTCAAATAGTCCATAATTTCTACCTGTTAAACGAGCGACATCCTGCATCGTTTCTTCAACAATGGGGATAATATTTTGGTAGAATTTATTAGAAGCTTCCCTTGTTTGGAAGTAGATATCTGCATTTTGTGCAGTTCCTCTTGTAACAGGATGATTAGGAGAGAGTGCACGAGAACGGAAGGCTTCTAAAGCTTCTTGGTCCATAAGTGCGGCATAATCTTCATAATCTAATACTTCAACTTTTTGAATCTCATGAGAGGTTCTAAAGCCATCAAAGAAGTGAACAAAAGGAAGACGTCCTTTAAGGGCGGCTAGGTGAGCCACAGGAGCTAGGTCTGCTACTTCTTGAACTGAGCCAGAACAAAGCATCACACAGCCTGTTTGACGTGCTGCCATAACATCTTGGTGGTCACCAAAAATAGATAAAGCTTGGGCAGCTAGAGCACGTGCACTTACGTGGAAGACGCCAGGAAGGAGTTCTCCTGCCACCTTGTACATATTAGGAATCATGAGTAAGAGTCCTTGAGAGGCTGTAAAAGTAGTTGTAAGAGCACCTGCTTGAAGAGAACCATGGAAGGTACCTGCAGCACCTGCCTCTGATTGCATTTCTACTACTTTTACTGTTTGTCCAAAGATATTTTTCTTTCCTGCAGCTGCCCAGTCATCCACAACTTCAGCCATAGTGGAGGAAGGTGTGATAGGATAAATAGCAGCTACATCTGTATAAGCATAGGCTACATAACTTGCAGCCGTATTACCATCTAAAGTCATTAATTTTTTTGCCATAGTCTTTCCCTTTCAGTCTGTTTAGAATGTGAATAAGCATCCACATTGTCTAGTGTTTATAATGAGTAAATTATTTACAATTATGGTTATTAAAAACATAAACCTAGTTCTATCATAAGCTGAAGGCTCTTTTTTCACAAGTAGGTACTTTTTTTATAGATAGTATCTAAAAAGATACTGTGTTATAATAAGCCAGATAGAAAAGGAGTGACAGCTATGGAACGACCCCAACATGAGGAATGTCATATGAATGAACGTTGTACAAAATATTGTACGTGTCCTATGACACTGGTACATCGCCTTATTTCAGGTAAATGGAAAATCTTAATTTTATGGTATTTAAGCCATCAAACCTTGCGCTTTAGTGACTTAAAAAGAAAATTACCCGAAATTACACAAAAAATGTTGACCAATCAACTAAGGAGTTTGGAAGAGGATCAGCTTATTATACGAAAGGTCTATCCTGTAGTCCCCCTTCGGGTAGAATACAGCTTATCAGAAAGTGGCAAGGAAATGGTTCCTCTTTTAGAAGGGATGTATCAATTTGGAGTAGGGTATTTTAATCAGCATCCTGAGGCTTTAAAAGAAAAATGCGAAGAACCTAGCTAAGGGCATTAAGATTTAAAAAAGAAAATAAAAAAAGAGTATAAATAAATTTTAAAAGAACATACTAACTTCATACAGATAGAACTACTTCACCCAAACGAAATAGTACTAGCTGTATAATAGGTTAGGAGATGATACCATTGGAGAATAGCAAGCGTTAGCAAACTCATTTGAAGAAGTTATCACGACCTAATGACCAGCCTTTTTGAATTTAGGCTTCTATTAGAACAGGGTTCTAGGAAACTGACCTTTAAAGAGGCAAAAAAAAGAGAGTATTGTAAAATGTCAGGACGCTACTATCTTGTGTTCTTTTAAGAACATAAAGGAAGTACAATGTCCTAAGCCATTTACAATACTCTTTTTATATAAAAGCAGAGTTAAAAAGTTATCTTTCATTTAGAATAAGCTGCAAGTAGTCATTATTTATTTCGAACGGCCAAGACAGAACGTTCGATATCTTTTAGAGTCACATCACCATATATACGAATAAGTAACTGAATTTGTTTTAAAACCTCATCGATATTCCCTGCAACACTCATGTTTACAGCCTCCTTAGATATTTAATAAATGTATTATAACACGAATCGAACAAATGTTCTATAGTTTTTTGAAAAATTTTTTAAAATCACATTGACTAGTTCAAATATTTATACTATTATCCAAATAGTTGACTATTAAAGGAGAGGAGTAGGGCTATGAAGATAAAAAATATAAAAAATATAAAGACGATTATCCTTTTTTTGTGTAGTTTTTTTGTACTTATCCATACCCTCTATATTCCATGTCAGCAGATTGCTCAATATTCTATGACAACGCCCTCTAATAGTAAAGAAATGAGTACAGATAATTGGAAGGATATGGAGTTATTTTTAACTCATACCAATAAAATTGTGGAGGGGCTACAAGAGAGTAGTTCCAACAGTCAATCTATGAGTAGTAAAAGCTTTCTTTACCTTCCTTTAGAAATAAGTTATATAAAAAACCAGTGGCTAAAGGTCATATGGCAAGTGAGGATAGCCATTAAGTTGGTCATGATATTCTTTTTACATAAACTACTTAAATATATTCATTTAAAGGATGGAATGAAGGAAGTATTCCTTTTTCCTAATAGGTTATAGATAAAATGAGGAGGAATACAAATGAGAAATAGAAAATGGACTTTTTTTGTAATGATACTAGCCATCTTGGCATTAACCTATGGGGCATTCTTTGGTTATGGGAGCTTTTTGAAGGGTGCCAACCAAATGCGCTATGGTATTGATATACGTGGTGGAGTTGAGGCCATTTATGAGCCAAAAGATTTTGACCGTACCCCTACTGGCGATGAAATGGATGTGGCGCGTACCATTATTGAACACCGACTAGATAATAAAAATATCACAGATCGAGAAGTAACAGTAGATAAGAAAAATGGACGTATTATTGTACGTTTCCCCTGGAAATCTGATGAGAAAGACTTTAATCCCGAAAAAGCTATTGCTGAACTTGGTCAGACGGCACGTTTAACCTTTAGAGATTCAGCAGGAAATGTATTAATTGAAGGTAAGCATGTTAAGGAAAGTCAAGTAGTAGTTAATACTAATACCGACGCTTATTTAGTAAGCCTTAAGTTTGATGCAGAAGGAAGTAAGCTCTTTGCAGAAGCAACAGGCAATCTTATTGGCCAACCTATGGCTATTTACATGGATGAGCAGTTATTACAAGCCCCTACTGTCAATGAAAAAATTGTAGGAGGAGAAGCCACCATTAGTGGTAATTTTGACTTAGAAACAGCCAAAAATTTAGCAGATACCATTGAATCGGGTGCTCTTCCCTTCTCTATGGTGACAAAAAGTCATAATACAATTAGTCCTCTATTAGGAAGTAACTCATTACATGTTATGATTATTGCAGGAGGCGTAGCTTTCTTATTGATTTGCCTCTTTATGTTAGGACGTTATCGTCTAGCAGGTTTTATTAGCTGTTTTGGGCTTCTTTTACAATTAGCGGGGCAACTTTTGGCTTTATCTGTTCCTCAATTTTCATTAACCCTTCCTGGTATAGCGGGTGTTATCTTATCTTTAGGAATGGGTGTAGATGCCAATATTATTATTTCAGAACGTATTAGTGATGAAGTAAGAAACGGTAAATCACTGCCAATGGCGATTAAGGCAGGTTATGAAAAAGCTTTTGCAGCAGTATTTGATGGAAATATTACAACAGCTATTGTAGCGGTTATTTTAATGCTGTTTGGTTCAGGAACCATGTTATCCTTTGGTTATACGTTATTAGTTGGAATTGGGCTAAACTTTGTAGCAGGTATTTTTGCCACACAAGTAATGCTCAAGTCTCTTATTGGATTTAAAGCCATGAGAAATCCTAAACTTTACTTTAAAGGTAAAGATGCAAAAACCATTAATTTCTATAAGAAGAGATGGATAGCTTATGCCTTTTCTATAGGTATTATGGTTATAGGTTTAGCAAGTTGCTTTATAAAAGGGGTACAATTGGATGCTCAGTTTAAAGGAGGAGCAATGCTCACCTATAATTTTGAAGGGGAAATGGATCCTTCAAAAATTTCAAATGCAGCAGAAGAAGTCCTGGATAGACTTGTAAGTGCTCAGATTACTACAGATCTTGTGACTGAAAGTAAAAAGGTTGTTTTGACTTTAGCAGGTAATACAGGTTTATCAGCAGATGATCAAGTGGTATTAAATGATAAACTTTTGGAAAGTTTTCCAGAATCTAAACTGACTCTATCAGAGTCTTATATGGTAGAACCTTATATTGGTAAACAAGCCCTTATCGATTCTCTTTTTGCCTTATTACTAGCAGGTGTTTTAATGGTTGTTTATGTGTGGTATCGCTTTAAACGTATTGGTGGTTTATCTGCTGGTGTAATGGCTATTGTGGCTTTACTTCACGATATCATGCTAGTATTCTTTACTTTTGTCGTTCTAGGCATTCCACTTAATGACTCTTTTATTGCTGTGGCCTTAACCATTATTGGGTATTCCATGAATGATACCGTTGTTATCTATGACCGTATTCGTGAAAACATGAACGGAGGAAGCAAATTACCATTAAGTGAAATTGTAGATGACAGTATTAGTCAATCCTTAACACGTTCTATTTGTACGAGTGTAACCACAGCTATTAGTGTTTTAATGATGTATGCTTTTGCTTTAGCTTATGGTATTGAATCTATTCAAGTTTTTGCCTTACCTATGATGTTTGGTGTATTAAGTGGTTGCTATTCAACGATTTGTATTGCAGGACCACTTTGGGTATCTTGGAGAAATTATAAGAAGGAGCATCCTACTCAAAAAGGACCTAAGTTAAAGAAAATCTTAAAACTAGGAATAAAATAAATAAAAAAAAGTATAATAATATTAGAAAAATGGACAAAATGTAATAAATTGTTTTAAAATTTATTTTTTAATAAATAAAATAAACATATTGAACAAATAAACAAAGTAAATTGTAGCTTTTCTTTTTCTATTCTGACGAGAACAAAAAGAGAAAAGACAAAATAAATAAAAATAATTTAAAAATAAAGAAAAGTTAGGGCATACTTATTGGGAAACAGTTGTTATAATGTACTTGTAACTTCCCCCAGATGTTACAGCAAATATTTAATTATTTGCTACCCCTAGAATAAAATACCTTCTCTCAAGGAGAAAAGACCCGTCGTCTTTCTCCTTCTTTTTTTGCGTAAATTGAGATTGATCTAGAAACCGTATGACTGCCAGTGTGTTTTG
>JAEYNQ010000119.1 GCA_023412455.1 Bacillota bacterium | reverse complement strand
CTTTCGAGTATTATCGGTTAAATTGTAGATTTAAAACCAACAGAATCATCTGTTTGTTACCCTGACAACTTATCGTTATCATTAGGCGCTAAAAATGAATTTTAGCTTGCTAGTCTAGCTAGCATTTTGAAGTTTAAATCTATCATTTCGTAGTATTTGTTTTTCAAAGTACAATGTATAGTTTACACGTCTAAGGTGTTACTATTTTGTCGTCTCTTGTTGCTGACGACTTTTATAATATTACACTATATGCATACATACGTCAACCCCTTTTTTAATTATTTTTGAGTTGTTGACGCATACATGCTGCAGTTATACTCTCCTGAGACTCTAGGAGAGCTTGTGGTGTTCCAGTAAATACCACTTGTCCCCCATTCTTCCCACCTTCTGGTCCAATATCAATGACATAATCTGCCTGTTTTATTACATCCAAATTATGTTCAATGACAATAACTGTATTCCCCTGTTCAACCAGTTGATGAAATAACTTCATAAGCTTATTAATATCTGAGATATGAAGTCCTGTGGTAGGCTCATCTAAAATAAATACATTGCCCTTTTTGTGGATCTCTTTCGCTAGCTTAATACGCTGGAGCTCACCACCTGATAATGTGCTTAAAGGTTGACCTAATGTCATATAGTCTAGTCCAACTTTTTCTAAAGCCATTAAGTGCTTTTTAACTTTCTTATCCTCAAAAAATTTCAAAGCTTGTTCAACCGTTAATTCTAAAACTTCTATTATATTCTTCCCTTTGATGGTGTAGGAAAGAGCTTCTTTACTATAGCGTTTCCCTTCACAGCTTTCACAAATCGTTACAATAGGATCCATAAAAGCTAATTCGGTTACAATAACCCCCTTGCCACTACAATCCGGGCAAGCACCTATTGAATTAAAACTAAATAATCCAGCCTCTACCTTATTCTCTTTGGCAAAAAGCTTTCTAATCTCATCCATAAAGCCTAAATAAGAGGCGGGTATTGAGCGACTATTGGCTGTAATAGGACTTTGATTGACCATTATGGCCTCTGGACACTCTTTAGCAAAAACACCTGAAATAAGCGAACTTTTCCCAGAGCCTGCTACTCCAGTTATAGCCGTAAGAATCCCAAGGGGAATATCTACATCGACATGCTTTAAATTGTGTAAGCAAGCATTCCTTATAGGAAAGTAACCTGTGGGTTTACTAGGATGGTCATTTACTCTAATCTGCTTTCTTAATCCTTGAGCTGTTAGGGTGTCCGTTTTTAATAATTCTTCCAAGCTACCTTGAAAAGTAACCCTTCCTCCATTTGCTCCTGCATAAGGTCCTATATCTATAATCTCATCTGCTATACGAATGACATCAGGATCATGTTCTACAACGAGAACCGTATTCCCTTTATCTCTTAAATCCTGAAGAAGATTATTCATTCGTTCCACATCTCTTGGATGTAATCCTGTGCTTGGTTCATCAAAAATGTAGGTCATATCTGTAAGACTACTTCCCATATAACGTACCATTTTTAATCTTTGTGCCTCACCTCCAGATAAAGTGGCTGACTCCCTATTGAGGTGAAGATAAGATAAACCAATATTCACAATACGTTCAAGTCCTACTATGAGTGATTCCAGTACCGTTTGTACATGAGGTTCCTTAATGGTCTTTAATAGCTTCACCAAATCTCCAATTTCCATATGACTCATTTCTACAATATTATAACCTTTAATTTTAGAGGCTAAAGCTGCTTCATTAAGCCGAGCTCCATGGCAACTGGGGCATTCTCTTTCGATTAAAGCTGCTACTATTCTCTTTTGGCTATGTTTACTTAAAGTGCTAATATCTCTATTTAAATATAATCTTTTAAGACGAGTAAATATACCATCCAATCTTTTGTCCCGTGGCTCTGATACCCCATCTTCAGACCCATATAAAAGCAAGTTATAGGTCGCCTCATCATATTCACAAATAGGTTTATCATTGTCAAACCAGCCAGAACCTGTATAGAGCCCCCATAAATAACCTCCTACTGCTAAAACAGGGTCTGCCAGAGCTCCCTCATTCAATGATTTTCTGCTATCAAGAATTTTGTCTATGTTAAGTGTTGTCTCCCTGCCTAAACCTGAACAAGTAAGACACATACCTGTTGGGTTATTAAAAGAATAATTAGAGGATGTTCCAGCACAAGGTTGTCCTAACCTGGAAAACAATAAGCGAAGTTGAGAGGATAAATCCGTCATGGTCCCCACCGTTGAACGGGCGTTTCCCCCAAATTGCTTTTGATCAACTATGACTGCCGCTGTTAAATTTTCTAAGCTATCGGCCTTTGGTTTTTCAAATTTAGGCAATCTTGTTCTTACCCACGCAGGATAAGTCTCATTAATCTGCCGAGAGGCCTCCGCCGCAATGGTATCAAATACAATACTCGATTTCCCTGATCCTGAAACTCCTGTAAACACAACAATCTTTTGCTTGGGAATCTTTAAATCCACTCCCTTTAAATTATTTTCTCGCATTCCTTTTAAAATCATTTCTGAAGGCATATTTTTTTCCTCCTATTTCTATCCCTTTTATGCTCTCACCCAGTATAAACTTTCCCCTTAGGTTAAAGTCAAAGCATTTTTAGCTTCCTACTATTTTTCTATTATCTTTTTTTATTCCTCTATCTCATTAGCATCTTCATTTCTAAAAAGAAGTCTTGATAGTTATCCTTCTTTATAAATAAAAAAGCCCTAGATCTCAATACTCTAGAGCCAGTATCCTAATTGCTTAACAACTTCCTTCACCACTTAAATTGCGCTAAGCATTGATTTTAATACAAATTTAACATATTTATCCCAGCATTTCAATACTTCTAGTCTCTACTTGAGTATAAAGGAGAATTCCTTTGAGACTGGGATATTTTTAAGCTTTTATCTCTCGTTATCAACCACCACTTCAAGTGGTGGTTGAAGTTATGGGATTAATGTTTGTCATTCGGTTGCCGTTCAGTTGTGGTCCAGTTGTCCTGAAGCAATAACCTAGCAGAGAAGTGGGGTGGTTCTGGAGGCTTCCTTCATAGGGGAGCGTTTTCCAGCGTACCGGAGATAAGAAGTCCGGAAGAACTACCCTACTTCTCTGTGGCTCTCTCCCAAAACCCAAGAACCTCACAGTAGCCATTACACTACCTATTTTCACACGCTAAAAAAGCCCCCAGGCTATATACCTAGGGGCTTTCCTCATGAACTTTCAAAACAAAATAGTAACTTATAAAACCGTGACTCTATTCCTTAGAAAGGAGGTGATCCAGCCGCACCTTCCGATACGGCTACCTTGTTACGACTTCACCCCAGTCATTGGTTTTGCCTTAG
>JAEYNQ010000109.1 GCA_023412455.1 Bacillota bacterium | reverse complement strand
TGCAGTTGACTCTGTTCCTAAATTACCATAAATACCTGCATAAACGTTTTCTCCAAGACTCCACATCAACTCACAAACCAAGATAGGTAGTAACATCATCCCATATTGTTTCCAGTTGAATTTGCTTGTAATTTCACTTCTTTCCTGGCTAACTTCAATACACGCTTTGTACTTCAAAAACAATATAAGCATCAACAATAAACTTACCACTTGAGAGATGACTGTGGCAATAGCTGCTCCACTTACCCCCATTGGTGAAAATCCTAATTTACCAAAAATCAAGATATAGTTTAAAAGAATATTTAAAATCGAACTAAAAATACTCACATAAAGAGGTAATAAAGCCTTTTCCATACACCTAAACAAAGTGGATAGTAAAGTCATACCAGCTATTGGTATAAAAGTCCCTGAAATAATTGTAAGATATCTAGCTGCAACAAGCCTTGTGCTCTCATCAGGAGTATATAGCCCCATGATTTGTGTTTGAAATAGTAAGCATAAAATCGTAAAACTACCTGCTAGACCAACTGCTATGAGTAAATTCACTAAGAAACTTCTTCTCACTTCGTGTTTATTCTTTTGCCCCATATATTGAGATATCATAATCCCTGCTATTGCACCTATTGCTGATACTAATACAGAAAAGATTGAGGCAAACTTTCCGCCTAACCCTACACCTGCTACATTAACGCTCCCCAGTTGCCCTATCATAACTTGGTCTATAATACTAAATGATGCCTGCAATATAGATTGAAGCGCTACTGGAATAGCCAAATCACATACTGTTTTAATAAATTTTTCTTCCTGTTTCATTCTTTGTCCCTCCATATGTATTTTCACCTCTATTGTAAGGCCGCAGCTCTAATATATTCAAAGGTTAAACGCATAACCTCTTCCAAATAATGAGGGTCATATTTGTGGAATTTCACAAATATGACCCTCATCCCCTTAATATTCAATTTTCCTTGTGCTATTACGCACTACCAAATTCACAGGAAGTCTAATAGACGTTTCCATTTCTTTTTTCTCTCTCATTTCCCCTAACTTCTTTATTGCAATTTGGGCTCTTAATCTCATATCCTGCTTAACAGTGGTTAACGTAGGCGAAATAAGCTGGCACATTGGAATATCATCAAATCCCGCTACTGAAATATCCTTCGGTACGTTCATACCCTGTTCACTTAAAAAAGTAATTAAGTCAATTGCATAATAATCTGATACTACAAATACCGCTGTAACACTATGAAATTTCTCCATATTTTCAAGGTAAAATACCCAACGTTTCTCTCTCTCCATAGGAATTACCATCAGTTCACAATGTGCCTTCCCAAACCCTGAACAAAATCCTTCATAACGTTCTTTATCAATGCAACTTTCATTATCTAAAAGGCATAAAGCCTTCTTGTGACCATTTTGCTTAAAATATTCTCCAACTTGAAAACCTCCATCAAAGTTGTCGAGAGTAATATTAAAAATCCGTTCTGCCTTGTCACAATATCCATCATAAACTACGAAGGGAATTCGCATATGATTCCTTAAATAGGTATAGTCTTGCTGACAAAATCCAATGATAACTAATCCATCCATATTCCACATAGAAGCAAACTTAATGATTTCTTCTATATCCTTCGTTTTCTTTACCATCATAAACTGATTATTCTTCTCGATCTCGGAAGATAAATGATTCAAAGCAGAGGCAATAAAAACATCTTCTAGGGTGTGATTTTCATACTTTTCATGGTCATTTATAACAACACCTATAATACGTGATGCATTCTGGGCCAAAAGGATTCCTGCCATACTTGGAATATACTGGCGTTCTTCTAAAAGAGCTTGTACATGCTGAACAGTTTCATCTGATATTTTCTTGGTTTTTCCATGTAATACATTGGATACTGTGGCCGTACTGACTCCCAGTTCTTCTGCTATATCCACTATTCTAACTCGTCTTGTTTCCGACATACTACTTTTCTCCTAGTTTTCAAATTAAAAATGAATATTTTATTATTCTAAAATAGCTCCCTTGCATCCTGAAGTAACACTTTTTGCATATCTTGCCAAATACCCTTTTTTCATTCCAATGTCTTTCGGTTTCCAAGCTCGTCTTCTTGCTTCCATTTCTTCATCTGAAATGAGGATATTAATCTTATTCTCTGGAATATTGATTTCTATAATGTCTCCTTCTTGTATCAAGGCAATATTCCCGCCAACTGCTGCTTCTGGTGAAACATGACCAATCGCAGCCCCTCTAGTTGCTCCTGAAAAGCGTCCATCTGTAATGAGAGCAACACTATCTCCTAAACCACTTCCCATAATTGCAGATGTAGGATTTAACATTTCACGCATTCCTGGTCCACCTTTAGGTCCTTCATAGCGAATAACTACTACTTCTCCCCTATGTATTTTGCCACTATAAATAGCTTCAAGAGCTAGTTCTTCTCCATCAAAAACTCTAGCAACTCCTTTATGTTGCATCATATTTTCAGCCACTGCAGAACGTTTTACAACACATCCATCAAGCGCTAGATTTCCTCTTAATATTGCAATTCCTCCTTGTTTACTATAAGGATTTTCAACACTTTTAATTACTTCGTAAACTTTAATCGTTTTTCCATCAATATTCTCTCCAATAGTTTTTCCATTACAAGTGATGCATGCTTCATGAAGTAAACCTAATTTATTGATTTCATTCATAACTGCTGGAATTCCTCCTGCTTCATTTAATTCTTGTATGTAGTAATCTCCAGCAGGTGCCAAGTGACATAGATTAGGTGTTCTTGCAGATATTTCATTGGCAATATCCAAATTCATTTCTATATCGCATTCATGAGCAATGGCAGGTAAATGAAGCATACTATTTGTTGAACATCCTAATGCCATATCGATAGTAATGGCATTTTCAAAGGCTTCTCTCGTCATAATATCTAATGGTTTCAAATCATTCTTAACCAATTCTACAATCTGCATTCCAGTTTCCTTGGCAAGTCTAAGTCTCTCGGAATATACTGCAGGAATGGTTCCATTTCCACTAAGTGCCATACCTAGTACTTCCGTTAGGCAATTCATACTATTAGCTGTGAACATTCCAGAACATGAACCACAGGTGGGACAAGCAGCATTTTCGTATTCACACAATTTTTCTTTATCAATTTTTCCACTTTTAAATTGAGCTACTGCTTCTGAAATAGTTGAATAACTAATCTTTTCATTATTTAGTTTTCCATGTAACATTGGTCCACCGCTCACAAAAATAGCGGGAATATTTAAACGTGCTGCTGCCATCAGAAGTCCAGGCACATTCTTATCACAATTTGGAACCATTACTAAACCATCAAAGGGGTGTGCCGTTGCCATAGCTTCTGTAGAATCTGCAATTAGCTCTCTTGTCACAAGAGAATACTTCATTCCTTCATGCCCCATAGCTATCCCATCACAAACTGCTATGGCTGGAAATACAAAGGGAATTCCCCCAGCTTGTAGTACACCATTTTTCACTGCCTCTACAATTTTATCAATGTTCATATGCCCTGGAACAATCTCATTATAGGAGCTTACAATACCTATCAATGGTTTTCCAAACTCTTTATCTGTTATTCCTAATGCATGTAACAAAGCTCTCTGTGGTGCTGCATCTATTCCTTTAGTAATTCTATCACTTCTCATATACTCTATCCCCTCTCTGATTTATATATCGTATTATATATTTTAAGTTGTATACTGTCAATTAGTTGTATGACAACTTTATGAAAAATATAATAAAAAAAATAACCCATTATTTACTAATGGGTTCTACTTAAAATACTATTTTTTTAAGCCTAATTGATCTATCGCATGTAGTAGGTGTATCTTCATTGCACTTCTTGCACCCTCTGCATTACGCTCACGCATAAACTTCATAATCATGCGATGATCTAGTATGGTGTCTTCTATTGCTTCTTTTTTTTCTTCTGAAAGAGTGACGCCTTTATTAATAGCTTCTTGAATAATTGGCATTAGACGATTCATAAACTCATTATGTGCTGCCTTTACAATAGCTCTATGAAAAGTTTGCTCTTCTGCTCTTCTATCCTTTCTCTCCTCTATTAACTTTTCAACTCTTTCTCCTAGCTCTAAAATTCTTTTCATTTCACAATCTGTAGCTCGAATTGTTGCAAAGTATGCGGCCTCTGGTTCAAAAATAAGTCGCATCTCATATAAATCATCTGCCTTTACTTTTGCAGATGTTAAGGGAGATAAATTATCCATAAGGCTATCTTTACACTCTGCTTTAACATAAGTTCCTTTTCCTCTTTTAATTTCTACTACATTTCCAGCAGCTAAAATACGAATAGCTTCTCTCAGTGTTGTCCTACTAACCCCCAACTCCAAGGCTAAATCATTTTCGTTTGGCAATTTATCCCCTGGTCCAAATCTTTTATCGATTGTAATCATTGATATGATTGCTTGTGCTATATCATCTGAAAGCCTTTGTTCTCTCTGCATAAAAACGCTCCTAATCTTTAATAAACTAAATTGTATCACAGAGGTTGTATAATGTATACTTCTTGTCCAACATCAAATTATCCAATTAAAATTCCTTATGCATAAACATTTCCATAGGCTGTTTTACTCTCTATAATTTTCACGGATAAAGGGAGCATTAATTTCTTTTTCAATTAATAGCCCATACTTTTTAGGATGACGATAAGCGTTACCTTGAACTTCTCTTTGACGATAACTACGCAGCATGTCCATATCTAAATCAGCTGTATAAATTCCTTCTTCACCACCTGCTTCTAAAATACAGGTATCTCTAGAACCATTTAGTTCTGGCAAATACACAACCCCATCAAAAATAGAGGAATGTCCATTACAATCTGGTTGCCCCACAGGATAATTACATGTTGCAACGGCTAGCATATTTTCGTAAGCTCTCCCTCTTAACTGTGCTAATCTATTGATTTCCATGGGACAGGCATTTGGTACAAGAATCAGCTCTGCCCCTTTTAGCATCAAAATTCTAGCACTCTCTGGGAATTCTCTATCATAACAAATCATAGCACCTACCTTTATACTTCCACAGGCTGTCTCTAGGTCTGTCACATAAAAGTCATCACCAGGTGTCAAATTCCTTTCAACATCAAAATCACAGGTGTGTACCTTTGCATAGGTTAATACCTTTTCACCATTTCTATCAAATAATACAACACTATTGC